>JAUWZT010000131.1 GCA_030615145.1 Promethearchaeota archaeon
AGGACATTTGAGCGAGAAAGCTACTCGTCTTAACAACATCGGGAGGATTCATTATGACCAAGGGAACTATCCAGAGGCATTAAAGCGGTACGAGGAGGCACTAAAAATCGACGAGCAATTAGGAGATCTGAGCGGGAAAGCAACAATACTTGATAACATTGGGACGATTTATAATGCACAAGGGAATTATTCTGAGGCATTAAAGCGGTACGAGCAGGCACTAAAAATCGACGAGCAATTAGGAGATTTGAGCGGGAAAGCCACTCGTCTTAATAACATCGGGACGATTTATAAAGCACAAGGGAACTATCAAGAGGCATTGAAGCGCTATGAAGAGGCAATACAAATTCTCAATGAACTAGGATTAAGCGAATCACCAAATGCTAAGATTATTAAAAAAAATTTTGAAATTCTAAAGAGTAAAAGTCCACAAAATTGATAGTTGAACCAATAAAAAAGAAATATAGAGAATATTTAATTCTTTTAGTCAAGATTTTTTTAAGGAATGTGATATGAGTGAAAAACACCACCATATCAAACCAGAGAAATTAGGTTTCAATGAATTTATTTCAAGATTTTTCCATAAAATTAATCTTGTTTCTGGATAAAGTCAAGACTATCTAAAATAAATTTTAATTTTAAAGCTTCTGATCCCCCTGAAATTTGAATATTTACCAATGATTCCTCATCAATTCCTGTAACATTTATCTCAATCAATAAATCTTCAGTTCTAATTTGTTTCGTTTGTCTTCTTCTAAAAGCTTCTTGTAATGGCTTATCCAATTTGGGAAATTCGCTCGCAACATCTGCCCAAATCTCTTTATTATACATGTATTTAAAAATATAGTCTGTAACTGTTTGTTTATATAATTCTTGATTACATAAATTGATTAAATATGCTCTGTTTGAGAAATCTATATCTTCAATTAGATTATTTCGAATACTCGCAAGCGTGTTAATATCTCCACTTTTTGAGGCGATATTTATTTTTTGGGCGAGTTTAGAATACTTTTTATCTTTAATTGAATTGGCAAAAGGAATCAAATCGTATTTAACGATTAAATCGTTTTTCTGATAATTCTTAAGCGTAGTTAAATCTTCTTTTTCCGAATTTCCATCCCTAAATCGTTTAGTTATTTGATAACAAACTTCGCGATTGATAAAACGCTTCTGAATTTGATTTAAAATGTTTTTTGAGAATTCATATTGGCTCCCCCAATACGGCGATTTTTCTAATTCCCTTCTAGAATAAATTACCCTATGAGAAATAACATAAGGGGCTATAGTATTGACGATATTAACATCAATTTTTTTAAGATCTAACAACCAAGTTAGAGCTTTCGAATATCTCAAAAGATCTTTTGCTACTCTTACACTTAATATTGATTCGATTTTATTGCATACATTTTGTCCTGTATTAAAGTGACAACCCGAGCATAATCCAGTGCTTGGTTTGAGATTTTCAGAATTTCCCTTATCTACCCTCGCACATAATGTATATTCTCTTATTATTGCGTGGATGAAATTATTCACTTCAGCATTAAAACCGATTCTGTTCACATAATACCAAATCTCCATTAACTCGTCAATCGTTAAGACTTTAGGAACTTGGATTATTTCTTCATAACCCGAGTACTTCTCGTCTTTACCAGTCAAAATTAATTCTAAATCGTGACTAGCGGGCATTACAATTGGAATTGAAATCCCAAACCTATCTAAAAATGGGCGCGATAATTCAAATGTCCCAACATCTTGTGG
The DNA here is from genome assembly GCA_030615145.1 of Promethearchaeota archaeon. Classification (GTDB taxonomy): domain Archaea; phylum Asgardarchaeota; class Lokiarchaeia; order Sigyniarchaeales; family SOKP01; genus SOKP01. The sequence goes on from JAUWZT010000131.1 coordinate 1,759, forward strand.
ATTAATTGTTGCATATAAAGTAAATTTATCAATCGTTTTAATTTCGTCGTAGTATTTGATAGTGCCTTCTGCTAACAAAGATAAGAGAATATCTTGAGCGTAAGGAGTTAGACGATTGACTTCATCAATAATTTTCCAAAACTTTGTAACAAATTGCCTCCATACAACTTCTTCTTCGCCTTTATGCATTAATTTTCCTAGTTTAAGAGTTCCAACTAACTTTTCTTCGGTAAGTTGCGGATGTCCTCGAATTATTGAAGATTCGATATCATTTAATGAGTATCCTGTAAACATGCGTCCTAAAAGTTTTGTGAGACTGGTTTTACCACCTCCGTGTCCACCAACTAGGATCATTGCAGAATTGGGAACCAGGGCGTTTAACACGCATATTGATAGTATTTCTGGTAATTTTTTTGTGTTTACTTTTTGAGTATCTTCATCAAAGTATTTTATTTCTAAATTCTTTGAATGGACAAATAATTGGTTAGCTTGCGTAATATTGATTATTTTCCATACTTTCTTCCTTAATAACTCTTCTTCAGCTATTTTTGTCGACATTTGAGGAATTCTCGTAGGATTTATAATATTAAATAAAAATCAGTTCATTTATTTAATTTTAACCATTTTTCTAAGCGTTCTTTAGCTTCTTCGTGTGTATATAAATTTCCTTCCTTCGAATCTTTTAATCCCTTCTCAATTTTTTGTCTTACATATATTGCTTCGATGATATCTTCCAAACTTATATCATCAGGAAGATTTTTTATCATTTCTATGATATTTTCCTTTTGAGTTGGCATGATATTTTCTATTAAGTAAATAAAAATCAATTTGTTAATATATAAATTAATATTTTTTTATAAATAAGAGCACTTAATCTATTTACCAAAATTTTAAGGTAATTAGAATTTGAGTATTTCGTTTAATTGCTCAATAACAAAATCAGGGTTGTATTCCCAAGCCCCATAGCCATCGCGATACTTATTTTTATCTCTTCTTATTAAACATGCTGAGATATTTGCTTTTTTTGCAGCATAAACATCTACAATCGAATCACCAATCATAATGGCTTTCTCTTTTTTTGGATCGTATTTTAATTTCTCTAAAACTGACAAAACACCTAAAGGTGATGGTTTAGCAATCGATTGGTCCTTGTCAAACGACAAACCAAAGAAATAATTGAAATATTTAGTGATATTAAATTTTTTTACTATGAAATCAACAATGTAATCTGCTGAGTTCGATACTATTGCTAATTTTTTGTTTGCATCATAAATCTCTTCTAAAACGCTTTTAGCATCGTTAAAAAGGAAAATATCATTTTTTTGAACGAGAATTTCTCTATATTCAAAGTCAATTTTATCAAAACATTTCCAAAAATCGTGAACATTATTCGTTCCCCACTTTATTAAGTAATCAATATAACTATTACCAGAAAACCAGAACTTATTTCTCTCGCTCCTCTCTGGAACATGCTTAGTTAAACATTGTTTAAGAGTTTCTAATAAAATATTATCAAAATATTCCTTAGAATTAGGAATATAAAGAAGACAATTATCCAAATCAAATAAATAGTAATTATACTTCATGTTAAAAATAACCTACATGTCCTAAATTATTACCTTCTTCGTCTAACGCGTATACTATTCCCATAGAGAGAGGTTCTTGGTTTTCTTCTTTAGTAGATTTAGCTACACGTTTAATGGTTTCCAATTTTAAAATATAAATCCCATTACATTTCTTACACTTAACATAGATTTTTTTAACATGCTTCTGATCATCCTCAAATTCTTCTTTCTTAAATGGGTCTAATAATTTAGGGTCGTTATTATCGCAATTTTTTAGAAAACATTGATCTAAAGAGATTCTTTCCATACCCCTTCGAGCAAGAGCAATAAAAGCGTGAGTAGGAATTTCATATCTTAGATCTTCTTTATCGGCTTTATCGGTCATACTTAATAAAAAAGTATAAGGTAATTAACTCTTATTATTATTGTTTATAGAAATTCGTTTATTACGATTAGCTTTAAAATAATTATTTAAGGTGATTAAGATTAATTACAATCAAATATTACAATTTCTGAAGAATTAAATTTCGTTATTGAGTTAAATATGTCAAAAAAGGAAGATTTCTCAAAAGAGACGTTGGAACACGTATCTAAGTTAGCTTTATTAGATTTAAGTGAGGAAGAGAAAGAGAAATTAGCTAAACAATTAGGAGATATACTTAACTATTTCAAAAAGTTAAACGATTTAGATACTTCAAATGTTGAACCCATGACACACCCCATCGAGGGTCTAAAAAACGTGTTTAGAGAAGATGTTCCGTGGGAATCGCTTTCAAACGAAGAAGCGTTAAAAAACGCTGAACATACTAAGGATGGTCATTTTAAAGCGCCAAGAATTTTAAAAAGGTAGTATTTTATTCCTTATATTAACAAAATTTTCTATGAAAATTTAAAAATAAATGTAAAAAAGATTAGTCAACCCAAAAGTTCTTGGATAATCCTCTTCTTGTTTGCCATAATTCGTCCTTACTACCGAACCCCATTACACCCTTACCTTGATCTGCGTCTTTCACTTTCCACATACCATTAACGGCTCCAGATAAAGCTCCAGATAAGGCCTCAAAGCCTTGAGCTGTATATAAGTCACATTCCACTCCCTTATTTATTATAAACTTTAGTTGGCGCATTGCTTGTTGGTTTTTTGCTTTAAGTACTTCTAATAATTTTTCGACTTCATTATCAAGTTGGTCATTTGGGACAAGACGGTTCCATAAATTCCATTGTACGGCTGTCTTTCCGGGATGTAAGGCGCCAAGTATATTAATCTCTTTGGCTCTTCTTCTTCCTATAAGCCGAGCCATTCTTGTAGTACCACCCCATCCTGGAGTAATTCCAACATCAACTTCTGGCATACCCCATATAGAGCGTTCAGTTGCTATTACAAAGTCTACTGCCATAGTTATCTCAAGTCCGCCACCCACGGCATAACCATCCACAGCAGCAATCGTAATCTTATCCAATTCTTCAATTGCATTAGCCATACTCTGATAATATCTTACTCTACGCATGATCCCATTAGCATCGCCCCATCTAATCATTTCTGTGATGTCGTCACCTACGCAAAAATTACCACCGGCACCTCTAAAAACTAAGTACTTAAGTCTTTTTGAATCTTGGACGTGTTTTACCGCAGCTACTATTTCATCTGATAGGGTCATACTTAACGCATTCAACTTAGCAGGTCTATTAAGAGTTATAAACGCTGCTTTATCCTTCTCTTCATATATTAAATCTTTATATTCCATATTCTATTTTTATGCAACATTGAATATAAAGAAAATTTGACAAAAATCAAACAATTTCGGATTTATTTTATTTTGTTATTTTACCATTCTTTACAGTGAAAGGGAACTCCTTTGAATTCTCCCAAAAGTGAAAAAACAGATTTTTTAAGTATTCATAACCTTTAGAATCTTTAATAAAGAATCCTTCATTAAAATCTGGAGCATTAATTGTTAGATTTGGAAGAAAAAGAAATCCTTGTCCGAGATCTGATAAAATTAGGCATATATGAACTTCTGATAGGATTTTTACCTCATATTTTGTTCGTTCATGATCTACTTCGAAACCATATTTTAACATAGAAGGGGGTATTATCAGATTAACGTGCTTAACTTTTATTTCATAAGGAAATGGGTCATTTGTCATAATCCATAAGTCATTCATAGCGGATTCGATGAAGGTTTTAACTTTAACCATTAGATTTCCCGTTCCAATAATATGTTCAGATGACCTTAAATGTTCTAAACCTTGTAATAATTCTTCAGGAATATCATCTATCCTATGAGTTTTAAAATATTCACTGTTTTTTAAAATAAAATCAAGAGGCATAAATAATTTTACAATAATTGTTCCAAAATGAGTTAATTCATATTTTCTGCCAGGAAATGTTTCTTTAGTAATTAAGTTATACTCAGCAAGTCGTCCAATATGTCTTGAGATCTCTGAATGTGAAATATCCCCAATTTTCTCCTTCATTTCAGATACAGTTAAATTATTCTCATAGAGATTCACAAGAATACTAGTTCTTATAGGATTTGCGATTTCAGATAATATTTTCGAATACTTCATTGAGCGTCAATATTATTTATTTTATATAACTTCTTTTTGCCTTTTATAGAGTAATAACACAATTTCGAAATGAACAATATGTTACTCCTTATATTCTCTTGTGAGAAGCTCAATTGCCTTTTCCATATCTTTTAAGGCTTTCTTTCTCTCCTTAGGCGTCATATTGTAAAAATCATCCTCCGAATTCCTACCAATTTTTTGAGATTCCGCTACGGGTTTGAATTTCTTAAATACTAACGCGTTTATGTAGCGTTCATAATGGTTAAACGCTTTATTAAGTTCTGGGTTGTCTTTAATTTGTTCCCACAGTTCTAAGGTTTCTAAACTACGAATACCAATATCAATTCTAAACCAGCTTATTGGAAATAGTAATTTCTTTTTAATTCCATATTCTATTACCTTTAAGTTATCATCATCGATATAGGTTTCAGGTATTTCGTCTTTACTAAAAACGATATTATCACTCATGATATATAAGTTAGCAGCATTTCTTGAAGTGCAAACTATTCCTACAGCAAATCCTTTTGCTACTCGTAATTGATTTACCAAATCCTCTAATTTTGAGCCTTGGATATGAACATTTTTTTTCTTTGTCCCTTGAAATTCAATTTTAATTTTGTTGATACCTTTGTCGTCGATTATAATCTTGGGAAATAATCCTTTTTCACGTGTTCTTTTATGATCTTCTAACAATTTATTAATAATTTTGTAATCCAATTTAAGACCGGGAATTACAGTCGTATTTGCATCTAAGAAAGCGTCAACTTCAAAATCCGCAATTCCATAGAAAATTTTCCGATTGTTGATAATTTGATAAATAATTTTTACAATTGTATGAACTAAAGCCTCGGGATCTTCTCGAATAGAATCATATTCAGTTGTCATGAATGTGTCTATTTGATCGGTTAATCCTTCTTCTTCATAAAACGTAGCCCACGACATTTCAGTATAAATATTGCCTTCGTTGTAGAAATTATGGGAACTATCTATGCTAATTATTGATTTAGCTCCTCCAATTTCTATACCTTTTTTTGTACTTGAAGAGCTAAATATTTTCAAGGGTGGATTATAAAAATCGAGAGACAAACGAATAACCACTTTTTGCTTTATGCTTTAAAATATAATAGAGGTAATATTATTAAATATGGTTTTTTTAAAGATTCTAAATATAATAGGTCAGAATTTATTTAAAAAATTAGTGGAAAAATTGAAAAGAACAAGTTTTTATTGATACAAGGAAGATAAATTACAATTTTGATTATTAAATTACAGGAATCTTGAATATAAAGGTGGAACCTTTTCCTTTTCCTTCAGATTCCGCCCAAATTTCTCCTCCATGAAGTTTAATAATTTCTTTTGATATGAATAATCCTAACCCTGTACTTCCTAAATCTATGTCGAGATCCTTCTTTAAAGGAGATTCTATTCTGCTAAACTTTTTAAAAAGACCTTCTATTTCTTTTTTAGTTAAACCTACACCTGTATCTTTTATTATTATTTGAGCAAATTTGTCATCTGATTTTATTTTAATATTTATTTTACCTTTCGAAGGTGTATATTTTATCGCATTTGAGATAAGATTCGTTAAAACAAGCTCAATTCGAGACTCATCTATATTCAAGTAAAGTTCGGGTTCGAGATCTATTATTATTTCATGATTGGTTTATTACTAAAATATCTCATTTCTTTAACACAATTTGAGATTAAATCGCCAAGATTAGTTTTTCTTTTATTTAATTTGAATACTTTAGAGTCTATTTTAGAAACATCAAGCAAATCATCTACTAATCTTCTTATTCTCCTTGTTCCACTAAATGCCATTTCTATTAGTTCCAATTGCTCCGGATCGAATTTATCCTTATACAAAATATCTAATAGCTGGTATGCGCCATAAACCGTAGTGATTGGAGTTTTTAACTCGTGAGAGGCTCTATCTATAAATTCTTTCCTCATCTCATTTAATTCTTTTAACTTTATTTCTATTTCTTTTTTATCAGAGATATCGCGACCCATTACCATAATATACGTTTTATCTCCCATTCTCACTAAAGAGGAGTCGAGATTTACCCATATTAAACTCCCATCTTTTTTAATTAATTGAAGATCTATAGATAGTATAGATTCTCCTTTAGAAATCTTTTGATTTCTTTTGAACAGTACGGATAAATATTTTGGAGGAATTATTGGAAGTCTGGCAACTCTCTTACCGATAAGTTCAGTTCTATCATAATCAATTAATTTCTCCAAAGCGGGATTACAATCTTCAATCTTTCCAGACATATTAATTAGAAGTATTGAAGAGGGTGATTTTTCAAATAAAAACCTATATATTTCTTCGGATTCTCTTAGCTCTTCTTTTGCTTTTTTTCTTTCACTAATATCTATGTATGACACTAAGAACGCGGGTTTTTTTTGAAAAGTAATTACCTTAAAATAAAGTTCCAGCCAAATAATATTACCATTTTTATGAATTCCTCGAAATTCATAGTATCTTACACCATTATCGAAACGATTATCAGTTTTTGTTGATAATTCTATAACTCTTTTTTTATCTTTAGGATGAATAGTTTTGAAGAACTCTCCAGGACTCCAGCTTAATACTTCTTCAATAGAATATCCGAATATGTTAGCAAGTGTTTCATTAACATATTTTATTTTCTCATCTTGGATAATAGAAATGCCCATCAATGATTGCTCGGAAATCGTTCGAAATTTTGCTTCAGATTCCTTTATTTTTTCTTCGGCGTTTACCATCTCAGTTACATCATGAATTATGCTTCTCATGCCTACAATTTTTGATCCCTTAAAAATTGGCGTTGCGTTAATAGTCCCGTGAAAAAAGGAGCCATCCTTCTTTCTTAATTGAAAAATCTGAGGTTCATTTAATTCTCCTTTAAATATACGGCTTAAATATTCGAGAACTCGTTCTTTTTCTACATGGTAAATGAAATTAAATATATTTAAACCCTTTTTAAAGTCTTCGTGAGAATATCCAAAAATCTGCGTGGCGATTGCGTTTGTATAAGTTAAATTAAAGTTTAAATCAATCTCAAAAATTACTTCTGGTAAAGAGTTTGCTAAATCCTTATATTTTTTCTGTGATTCGATTAATTTTTCTTGAGTAGTTTTCATCTCTGTAATATCATGTATGATGCATCTTACTCCGACAACTTTTTTATGTTTAAAAATTCGGCTTGCATGAATATTAGCAAAAAAAAAAGTTCCATCTTTTCTTTTTAGCTTCAAAACTAACGGTTTTAAATATTCTCCTCTAAATAATTGCTGTGTTTGTTTTAAAGCCAATTCTTTATCATCAAATGTTACAAATTGAAATATTTTCATTCCTTTCTTGAATTCTTCATTTGAATATCCAAAGATTTTAGATGCGATTGAATTTGTATATGTTATGTTATAACTTAAATCTATTTCAAAAATAACTTCTGGCAGAGAATCCGCCAAATTTCTATATTTTTCTTCGGATTTGATTAATTCTTGCTCTGCTGTTTTTCTTTCGGTAATGTCTTGGGCTATACCTTCAATTAAAAATTCATTACCAATTTTTTTTACAGAATTTTGAACGCTAAGCCATGCCATGGTACCATCTTTTCTTTTTATTTGAATTTCCATCGGAATTATTTTTTTTCCTTTTAAAGATTCTTTATAGTCTTTTTGAAATCTCTCAACTTGTTCAGGTGAAAAAATTCCTAAATCAAAATATTTTTTTCCTATTACTTCACTTTTTTTAAATCCAAAGATTTTTTCTGTAGCAGAATTAACATCTAATATGACACCATCACTATCAGTTACCGTCAAAGAAATTGGAGATGATTCGTATAATCCCCTATATCTCCTCTCAGATTCTTCAATTCTTCGTTCTAATAATTTGTGTTGGTTTATATCTTGTGTTAAAACTCTTTTTTTAGGATTTGGCAAGGTTCTAAAATAGTTTCACACTTTTACTATAATCTCAATTTTTCGAGTTATTAAATTAATAGATTGCATATTATTAAATTTCCTTTAATTCGTAATGTTCGTTCTATTATCTTAGATTAAAAAACATTTTTACATTAAAAACAAGAAGTTGCTATATTAAAATGATTTCAATAAAAATCTTAAAACACCAGCATAAAAAAATAATTAAATTATTGATTTTTTTTGCGATAATATGAATAT
>JAUWZT010000140.1 GCA_030615145.1 Promethearchaeota archaeon
AATGAGTTTCATTTTTAATTTAACAACTCCATATAAATTAAATTTTGGAAAACAAGAGAGTGTTGACGAACATTTACATAGATCAAATAATGGTAAAAAATCTGTTATCGTTTTTTTTAATGAATCCACATTTGATGCTAATGCTAAAACTAGGTTTGAATTTTATGGAGGAGATTTTAAAGAAAACGAAGAATGGAATTCTTCCATTCCAATATTTAATAATTTTTCAGGGTTCGCAGGAGTAATTCCTATAGAAAACATTTCCAAGTATAAAAACGAGTTTCCAGACATAAACATAGAAAATGATGAAATTATTGAAGTTCAAATGAATTATGCGAGCATTCAAACCCAATCAGTTAATTCAACATGGTATATAAATGGTTATAAAGGAAATACAAATTCTTCTATTGCTGTTTTGGACAGTGGTGTAAATCTTAACCATGACTTTTTACAAGGTAGAATTATAGGTTGGCAGAATTTTATTAGTCACGATCCGATGACGGATGATAATGGTCATGGCACATTCATGTCTTCAGTTATTGCGGGCACTGGTAATTCAACTTATAATTCTAACAGCCCTTCAATAGTGAATTTATACGGAAATTATTCTCATTTAGATCTTTTTGACGAATATTTGCCTTCTAAAAACTATTCAGTAAAAATCTTTTCCACTAATATATCAAAATCAGATTCGATTATCGTAATAAATTCCACAAGTAATTTTCAGTTAAGCGAGATAGATGGATTTTGGTTTGAGTTATATCTTAATTCTAGTTTAGTAAACTCGTCTCACATTCAAAATTCTAACCAATATTATTCATTTATTCATAGTGTTCCTCAAACCGAACGAGGAATTTACGATTTGTACATAAAGTATCACAAAAAAATTAGTTCTATTCCTTTGTTTTCATTCAATTCGTCTGTTTCATTCTTTCCAGAATCGTATATTGAAAATTTCAATCATTTTACAGGAATAGCTAACGCAACTAATATACTGGCATACAAGATTGTAAACCAAACTGGAAAGGGGTATATGTCTGATTTAATATCAGCGATGGCAAGTGTAATTCAAAATCGAACGCAACATCATATCGTTAGTGTTTGCTTAAGTATTGGAACTTTAGGAGATGATGTAACTGCTATTAATGCTGTTATTGACGAAGTAATTGAAAAACATATATTAGTAGTAATTGCTGCTGGAAACAAAGGGATTGAAGGTTCAGAACCTTTTAATAAATTGGGTATGAATAAAAATGCTATCGTTGTTGGGGCAATAAATGATAAAGATCAAATAACCGCCTATAGTAGTATGGGAAGAGACATTGGTGATGGTATCCTTAAGCCAGACATAGTTGCTCCAGGAGGTAGTAATATACCGGGGCATCGCTCGATAATAAGTGCAGATGCAAAATCGAATGAATCTACCGCATTATTTGGTACTTCAATATCCACCGCAATTGTCTCAGCAGCAATTAATATATTAATAGAAGCAAAATGGGGTAATTGGACAGAATGGAACAATCAGGATTTATCAAAATGGGTAAAAATTCTTAAAGCAATTTTATTAATGACGGCTTCAGAAACAAATCTTGAGAGAGAAGACGATCCTGAAACAGAAATTGATGAAAGTAATTACTCCCCATCGAACTATACTGGATTGTTAAATAGTTTAAAAGATGAACATGAAGGATATGGAAGGATAAATATACAAGCCGCAATTGATGCTTTAACTAAGAGTATTAAAGTAAATAAATCTATAAGTAGTCATTTAATGAGCTCAGAGCAAAATCCTCTCGGTAATCATGTGTTCGCTAGAATGATTACTCTAAAAGAAGATAGACAATATTTATTTAATTTAACAGATGTAGATGATAATGCTGATTTTGACGTATTTTTATTCGCAAATGAATCTAGTCAATATGGAGAGCCAATCTTATTACAATCATCACAAAAATTGTATGGTGATTCCGATTCATTTTATTTCATACCAAAATATAATCAAACCGAATGTATAGTAATTGTAAAAGCTATTGATGGTAATAGTAGTTTTGCGTTAAACGTCTCAAATGTAAAAAATGAGTTTGCTCCGGAGTTAAAAGTCCCTGAAATTACGTCCTTTAGTGGAATTAAAAATACTACTGTCATTAGCCTTCAAGAATTTTATGGAAATAATCCAGCAAAAAATTATACTATTGATAACTATTGGTTTTACATAGAATATTTTGATAATGATAGTTCAAATGTGCCTCCTCAAGAAGTATATGTATATATTGTTGAAACTTCAGAAAGGTATAATTTATTTCAATTATATGAATCAGATAGTAATTATACTGATGGAGCTATTTTTAGAAGCAATTTAGTAAAATTTTCTACTCCTGGTACATACCGTTATTATTTTAATGCTAGTGATGGCTTATATCAAGTTAGATATCCCTTATCGGGAGAATTGAATATTACAATTGAATCTCCAACTGATAGTGAGGTATTCCCCTACATTCACGATTTTAATAATGGCTTCAATGGTTGGACTTATAATGGAACAGGCTGGGGCTTATTAACACAATCCAATCAATTAGACAATCGTTCCCCTTTATATTCTGAAGATTGGACCGCAATATATTTTGGTAGAGATCATAGTTATCCTTCGAATTACACTTATCAACCATATCTTATTACAAACCCTTTTCCAAATGGTTCTTTAAGAAGTCCTTTATTTAACATAACGCAGGTTAATAAGAATTTTACTCAAGTTTTTGCTAAGTTTGGTTTAAGAACTAGTATAAATTCTGGAGATTTTATGTATTTGCAAATTAACCCAAATTGGACTGGTTGGATTACTTTGAAAACTTATACAAATGAAGAAAGAGATTGGTTCCTCGAAGAAATAAATATCACGCAATATATTGGAAATTACGTGCAATTTAGATTCCTCGCATTGGTAGACGATGAGTTTGATCCTATCAATTACAAAGGACTAATGTTGGACTATTTTTCTTTAGAGAACCATACCAACCATTATTCTCCAGAAATCGATTTTGTTCTCGAGGAGAACCTACTCTCGACGCAAGGTTTTAAATACGACAGCTTTACATTCTCTTGCAGATATTACGATTTTGATGGAAATTATCCCGAATTTGTATACTTTGAGATTGACAATAATAATTACTCTATGATAAATTTATTTGGAGACTGGAACATTAGTTCCAATTCTATCGGAAATCGCGGGATTCTATTTGTTAAATCATTAGTTATTGGTGATCTTTCTGATCTTTCTTTCAGGTTTCATGTATTTGATGGAATATTTGAATATTCAACTAGTTATTATAACGAAGATAATTCAATGTTTAGTTTTCAAAACCCTGATATATTTGAATTTAATGTAAATCGAAATGATAAGATGATTGGATACGAGTTTTTAAGCGATTCTCTATCAGAATATTATGTTGTGGGGGAGCCCATACAAAAAGAATTAACTTCATGGTTAAAGGGAGACAATACATGGCATATTACTTCTCGTTTTACGCAATCATATATTTATGGAGGTTTAGGTCAAAGTTTTGGAAGCCTTAATCAAAGTTACGAGACAAATTGGGATATGAAACTAATTACACACCCCTTACATGTTAGAGGTGAATATAAAGTTTATTTAAAGTATTATTTTGATATTTCTTTAGAAAATGAATTCTTTTTAGAACTTGACGAACTCGATAACTGTACAGTTTCTATATCAAAAAATTTTGGTGAAAGTTGGGTTATTCTTAAAGAATATTTCTTCGATAGTGAGATTCTTTCTGGAAATGAATCGTTGGATATTTCGCAATTTTCTGATGAAGATATAATGATTATGTTTACTTTATCTACCAATGATATTACTACTGGACTTGGGCATGGATGGTTGTTATCAAACATATATATAGGTTATAACAAGTCAACAGATTTTGTTGCTCCTAAGATCGAGTTTCTTAGCCCTTCAAATGACGAATTGGTTAGTGGGCTTTTTACACTGGAAGCAAATGTCAGCGATGATGTGGAATTAGACAACTCAAGGATATACATATATATTAACAACCAAATTGTTGATAAGACTTTACTTAATTACGATCAAGCAACAGGCATTTTAACATTCCAATGGGATACAACGCTATACAAAGACGGACGCTACGAAATAAAAGTTGTAACATTTGATAAAGAAGGTAATAGAGGTGAATCCTCTATATCCGTCGTAGTAGATAATGGATTTATAGATCTGCGTACGTGGGGTGTATGGTTAATAATAATCGTAAGTATTCTAGCTATTGGTATTATATCATATTTTATTGCTGAGAAAAGAGGTAAGGTTTGGATTAAAAATCGTAAAAATTCAAATGCTGAGAAAATAAGGTTAAAACTTATTGATAATGATCAAATCATCAAGAGGATAGAGATAATAGAACCTAAAGAGGAACAACAAAGACCATTAATTCTTCACTGTAAGTATTGTAGATCATGGTTTGAATCTAATAAATTCAACTATATCTGTCCAGTATGCGAACACGATCAAATTTATGTAGCATACAATTGTATGAATTGCGGAAAGTGGTACTTTAAAGACGAACCGAGCGATGACTATTATTGTAAAAACAAAATTTGCCAAGGCGTTCGGTTAATAAAACGTGAAAAAGAAGAGATTAAAGATATTTTAAATCAAAAAGGTAAACTTCTAAGAAAATATGAATTTAAAAGTAAAAAATCTAGTATATTAGGCCCTTAAATCAAATTAAACTAATAAAAGCTGGAAAAATTGAGTTTGAAAAATTATTTATATAGGATTAGATTAAAAATAAGGTTACAATTTTTAAGACATCTTTGGCTTAATATTAAAAGAGATCGCACAAAAGCATTATTTGGCATAGGAGGCATCACTGTTTCAATAATCTTGCTAACGGCCATCGGGATGGTCAACAATACGATGTCGTATAATTATATGGGATTAATTACAAGCACAACAGGAAGTTCGGATGTAATGATTTCACGAACAATGAAAACTGACTTAACATTTGACCCTTTCTTTGATGAAACCATCATAGATGACGAATTGCAAGATATTGATGGCGTAGAAGAACTTTTTCCAAGAATAATGATGCTCGTAAAAGTATCTTCTGATAAAACAGATTCAAATGGTACCTTACAAATCTACGGTATTAACTTTATTAAAGAAGCAAATAATGGGCATATGGGAAATTTAAATTTAGTTAATCAAAATGGCACAGAAACCGGAGAGATTTATACCAGCGAACCTGGAATGGGGGAATGTGCCATCTTATGGACTGTAGCAGAATTATTAAATGTTAGTTTAGGGGATTTGATACATTTGGATTATCAAGAATATAGTTTGGATGTCAAAGTTGTCGCAGTCTGCAAGCAAGATTTAAAATTTACAGACTTTGAAAATGCTTTAATAATCATTAATTTACAACAAGCTCAATTGTTTTTACAAAGAGAGGGAGAGATTAATTTGATTATGGGAACGCTTGAAAATCCACAGTCAATATACGATGTTAGCGATATAGATCTTACAAAAAGGAAAATAAGAGTGATAGGAACTCGAATCCAACAGAGATTGGACCCAAATATCTATTCTGTGTCAATGCCAAAATTACAAGAATTAAGTGCCCAGCAATTGATGCTAATTGGGATGACCATTATCTTCTGGTTTATTACGGGTATATCTATGCTCATTACGGCAATTTTAATAAATTCAATTCTTTCCACCTCTACTGAAGAAAGAATAAGAGAATTTGGCATTTTAAGAGTTGTGGGAGGAAAAAAGACATTCCCTGTCAAAATAGTTGTCTTTGAAGGCGTATTAATAGGAGTCGTAGGGGCAATTTTAGGAATTATTATAGGAATAATATTTACACCCCCAATAATAGACTATTTATTCATTGTAATGAATTTTCCAATTCAAAATATGGAGTATGTAATCCAACCTCAGACAATTATTTTGGCATTTTCAATAGGATCCATTGTTTCTTTAGTTGTCTCGTTGTTACCCGCTTTTAAAACTGCAAAAATTGATATTATAAAATCTATTACACCATTTCACAAAAAAGAACAAGGATGGGAAGTAAAAAAGGAAGGAAGTATGAATGTTAGGAGTTTTCTAATTGGAAGCTCTCTTGCTACAATCGGTATGCTTGTTTTTATTTTACTACCAATGGTCTTCATAACAGGAGATTTCATGCTAATTGCTGGCTTGTTTATAGGACTTATTGCAGCTATATTAATTGGGTTAGTATTCGCATCGGTGGGAATTATACCATTTATTCAGAGTTTACTTATTGGAGCAATTACACCATTAATTAAAAAGTATGCTAATATTATTAAAATCTCTCTAAAAAGAAACAGAAGGCGTAATACAAGCACAATTGTAATGTTTGCCATTAGTTTTTCTTTTATTTTTTTTATTACAAGTGTTACTGAAATGGAATCAAAAAATATGTCGTTAAATTTAAGATTTCAGTATGGTTCCGATTTGGTTTTAATTAACCAAGGTTTAGAATCTGATGTTGACGCAGTTACCTTAGATACGATCCAAGAACTCAAATCTATTCAAGGAATAGACCAAACAGCGTTAATATTGTACAATATGTTTGATACTACAGCTGTTATGTCAGTAATATTTGACTTCGGCGATGGTGGTCCAAGTTTTGATGAAGAATCTATCAATGAAGCGTTCTTAAACATTTTTGAGTTTTATTCCGCACAAGCAGAAACAAAATTTCAAGTAAAAGTTGCCGACATTGCTAACTTCGACGAAAATGAAGTTGGGTTTATTGGTATTGAAGAAGATTATTATAGTTTAATGGATAAAGATCTTATGATTTGGAGTAGCCAGGAAAGTGGTTTTAATTATTCATTTAGTCAAATTTTTGATTATAACAACACCTGCATAATTGCTAATTCTCTCGCTAGCGTTCTTGGAATAAGCGAAATTGGCGAATACATACGATTAACATTCATCAATCCTCAAATTCCTAACGATCCAGGAAATATTACGCTTTTCCGCGTCGTAGGCATCTCAGGAGGGATGCCTGGATTTACCAACTTTAAAAGCTCCGAAGCTACAGCAAATGGTGGAGGTATAATGGTATCCTTAGATAATTACATGCGTTTAATGAATGTTGAGGATCCTGGCGGTCCAAATATGATTGTGGATAAAGTCTTCATCAAATTATTAGACGATTCCGAAGAAAATATCGAAACCACAAAAGAAGAAATACAAAACCTATCCTCTGATAAAGATTATTTTCTTGATGATGCAATATCTAAAATTAATTTTATGCAAGATATGTTTGAAAGACAAAGTAGTCTGATGGAGATCGTCCTATGGTTCGCTATAGTTATCGCAATCTTCGGATTAGTTAGTACTATGTATGCAATTATTTCTGAGCGGAAATTTGAAATAGGAATTTTGAGATCACTTGGTATGAAAGCTAAAGACGTAAGGAACTTATTCTTGATTGAGAGTTTCATTATAATGTTAAGCAGCGGAGCTATGGGGACATTAATAGGAACTTATTGCGCCTACCTGATGGAAACGAATTTGGGATTGATGACTGAGATGCCAATTGTATTTGCAATTCCTGTGGATGTTTTAGTAAGGGTTTTCACCCTTTCAATTACATTTGGAGTTCTAGGAATGTACTTAGTCCTCATTAAACTAAGTAGACAATCTGTAATGGATATCTTCCGTCAGACGTTTTGACAATTGTTATTGATTTTCTTTTAAAAATTCAATCAATTTTTTCCAAGCCTTTCCGCGGTGCGAGACAGTATTCTTTTCTTCAGTGGTTAATTCCGCAAAGGTATTTGTTGGGATTTCATTGGAAATAAAGATAGGATCAAAACCAAATCCATTTGTACCTCTAATTGTTTCTGAGACTTTTCCTTCGACAGTACCTTCAAATAAAAAAATTTTATTCATTGGTTGAAAGTAAAGAGCGATGACTGCTTCAAAATGAGCTTTAGTATTTTTGAAATTATCGATAAGTTTTAGAATTCCTTTGTTTCCAATTGTATTTAATACGAATTTAGAATAAACGCCAGGAAAACCGTTAAGAGGGATATCTATAAAAAAACCAGCATCTTCAATAAAATAGGAATTGTTAAGCTTTCCTTTTACGCTGTTTAACTTAAAAAGAGCTACTTCTTTAATACTTGTCGTTTGAATTTCTGTTGTATCAATCGTATTTTGCCTTAACATATAAGATATCTTCTCTTTTTGAAACATTCTTTCAATTTCATTAAATTTGTAATTATTACTTGTAATAAAATAAATAATATCTTTTACTCCATCCATAATTACTATAGTTCCTTAAGATTTATTTAGATATATAATCAGAATTATAAATTGCTAAATTCAAAAATTTTATTTTATATGATTCTTTTTTAATTTTATCAACAATACTATATGTATTATTAATTTTATAAACTGGGAAGCAAAAAATGGCTCGAATGCATTCAAGAAAGAAGGGTAAGTCCGGTAGTACTCGACCAGCAAGATTGGAGAAACCCGTATGGGTAGAACTCTCTTCTGAAGAAGTTGAAAACGAAGTTGTTAAACTAGCTAAGAAAGGGTTTTCCCAATCGTTAATAGGCGTGAAATTAAGAGATAGTCATGGTGTTCCATTAGTAAAAGTAGTTACTGGTAAATCTATTAATCAAATTTTTAAAGAACATGATATTGAAGCGCCACTTCCAGAGGATCTAACTAATTTAGTTAAAAAAGCGCTCAATCTTCGAAAACACTTAGAATCAAATCATAAGGATATTGATTCACGCAAAGGACTTCAAAGGACAGAAAGTAAGATATATCGCTTGATTAAGTATTATAAATCGAAAAATGTAATAAAAGCAGATTTCAAATACGACCCAGAGAAAATCCGAACAATCGTTATGAGGTAGAAGTAAAAGATGAGTCAAAAAGTTAGGAAAAAGAAAGCTAAACTAAGGAAAGTATCATTTAAGGATAAATCTTGGTATTCTATAATTGCTCCAAAGAGTTTCGACTTTAAACCTATAGGAGAAATTATCGGGATGGAGAACAATTTAATTGGAAGAACAATCGAAACCTTATTGTACGATTTCACAAACAGTTACAACGATATTAGTTTAAAATTAAAATTTAAAGTGGATAGTATTAATCCTGAATCAGGTCAAGCGCAATCTATATTTTTGGGTCATTGTTACACTAATGACTACGTAAGATCATTAATTGGAAGAGGGAGTTCTAAAATCCAAACAATAATGAATTTAACAACTAAGGACGACTATGTCTTCCGATTGACGACAGTATGTACAACAATACAAAGGGCTCGCAGTTCACAACAGATTGTAATTCGGAAAATTATAAGGGAAATTTTAAAAGAATTTGCTAAATCACTTAATCACGAGAAGTTTATAACAGGTATGATTTATTCTGAATTCTCTAATCAGATTAAACGAATAGCTAAAACAATATATCCCCTTTCAAGTTCTAAAATAATCAAGAGTAAGCTAGTTAGTGTCCCTGAGGGCGGAGAAGATAAGATTTATATCGCAAAAGACGAAGAATTTGAAGTAGTTGAAGTCGAAGTAAAACGATCTCGAAAAAGCGATATAAAAAGAACTGAAAGAATTAACGTTAAGAAGTTCACTCGTTCGAAAAACACCAGACAAACAAAAGAAGAACCCGCACCTAAAACGAAAGAACCCGAATCTAAAGCGAAAGAAGAAGGTACTGAATAA
>JAUWZT010000006.1 GCA_030615145.1 Promethearchaeota archaeon
TTTTTCCCCAGATATGGCTAGCGTCTCTTATTTCTACATTTCCATTTTTTATCCAAATAAAAATTGGGCTTTTTACTTTTCCCTCAATGATAATTGCATCGAAACCAGCTTTTTTCAACTCTGGCCCCCAATATCCCCCCACTTCAGCTTCACCAAATCCATTTGTTAAGGGTGATTTTGCACCGACGCTATTTCTTCCTGTTCCTGCAATAGATACTCCCGTGATTGGACCCGTAGCAAAAATCAACTTGTTTTCGGGACCAAGAGGATCTGTGTTAGGTTTTAATTCTTTTAGAAGATAATATGCAACAAAACCCTCTCCTCCAATATATTTCCTATAGAATATTTCTTCGGGATTTTCTATGCTAATCTTATCATTTGATAAATTAATTCTTAATATTTTGTTATTATAGCCAAATTCCATCTTTAAACCTCTATTTAATAAAATTTTGATTATTCTAAAAATTTATTATTCATAAACATAAATTATTTGATAAAATAGATTTTTTAGTTAAATATGAATAAATAAATTTCCAAAAAAAATAAATCGAAAATCTACAAGACTATTTAAGAACAAATGTTCAATTTATTTAATGAAATCTTAAAATAATGAATTATTAGAGATATATACTTTGAATATCAATGGAAAACAATTTGAAGAAGGTTATATTTCAAAAATAATTGAGCTATTAAACTAAAAAGCCTTTTTGGGGAACGATGAAGCATTAAATACTCTAGAAGAACTGTCTAATTCGGCTTTATATAAGCTAAGAAAAGCTGATAAAAGAAAGAGTTGATAATCACCAAAAAAGTTTTATATCAGAATTAATTTTTTCTTTCTTTAAGCATTTATTAGAACTAAATATTTAAGTGATAAAGGCTTTTTGATGTGATAAGGAATAACAAATTATAAATTTAGCCAGCGCCAGCGTATAAAATTTATCATTCAAGATGAGTTTGCGCAACCGAGTAGTAAGGAGGCGGCCTGCAGAGCCGTTGCTTTCAGCATCATGGGTGCAAATCCCATCGCTGGCTCTTATATTCCTCATATTACTAATAATGCGCTCTTTTAAGGTGTATAAAATATCGTGAAAGTTTATAATAGCTTAACATTTAAAAAGGAAGAATTTAAACCAATCGAACCTGGAAAAGTCAAAATATATGTTTGTGGCGTTACAGTATATAATTCGCCTCACCTTGGTCACGCAAAGTCCGCAGTCGCTTTTGATTTAATTCACAGATATTTAAAGTTTAAGGGCTATAAAGTTAATATCGTTAAAAATTATACTGATATTGACGATAAAATAATTAAGACTTCTAAAGAAAGAAACATCGATTTTAGAACTTTAAGCAATCAATATATCGCTGAATATGAGAAAATCATGGAGATGCTCAATGTCGAGCAAGACACACGAAATCCACGTGCAACCGAAGTAATAGATTTTATAATTAATTTTATTAAAGAATTGATTTCTAAGGGACACGCTTACGAAAAAAATGGATCCGTGTACTTTTCAGTTAAATCATTTCCTGGATATAGTTCCACTCTTCAAAAGAGTAAAGATGAAGGAAAGGAAAGCGAAGAAGAAGATTACACAGTGGATCAAGATACTGCATTTGGAGAAGATAAGTTAGATAGTCGAGATTTTGCGTTGTGGAAAAAAATGAAAGAAGGAGAGCCTTTTTGGGAAAGTCCATGGGGTGAAGGGCGTCCTGGATGGCACATTGAATGTTCTGCTATGATCTTGAACATTTTAGGAGAAACAATTGACATACACGGGGGAGGTCAAGACTTGAAATTTCCACACCACAGGAACGAAATCGCGCAATCAGAGTCTTACACTGGTAAAAAAATTGCGAATTATTTCCTTCATAACGGTTATGTTAATGTAAAAGATGAAAAGATGTCTCAAAGTCTCGGAAATCTTTTCACAGTAGCGGATATTGCCAAGCAGTACGACCCAATGATTATTCGTTGGTATTTGATATCGAGTCATTATCGAAGTTCAAATAATTATACTAATGAAAGCATGGAGCAAGCTAAAAATACTTATAACCGATTAATAAACACGATTAAAAAAGTAAACGATGCTGAATTTGCTGAATCGAAATCAAAACAACTTAACGACTTAATTGCAAAAATCGAAAATGCGGAAAATAAAATTATTGACGCTATGGAAGATGATTTTGACACTCCTGTAGCTTTGGCAGAGTTGTTGACGCTATTTAGAGAAATTAACAAAGCTATACTACAAGATGGCTTGAAAATAAACCAAGAATTTAAGGATCGATTTTTCAAATTTATAGAATTCAATGAAAAGATTTTCGGAATTTTTCCATCCTTAAATGCAAAAATGACTCCTTTCTCGTTTGAAAGCATGGATGAGAAAGATAAACTCATCAAAAGTCTCGTTAATTTAATAATCGAAATGCGCGCTAAACTAAGAGATAAAAAACTCTACGATCTAAGCGATTTAATACGCGAACGGTTAAGAGAATTAGGTATCGATATCGAAGATAAAAAGTTATAATTATAATTTATTTTTTTTAGGAATATGAAGCGATTTAAAATTCTATTTTTTACTCCACATATCGACGACATCGAATTTGGCGTGCCGTTTACATTTCTAGAATCGTTAAGATTAGGAAATGAAGTTGTAGAAGTGCTGATGACTAATTGTGAATTTGGAACGCATCGCATTGAATTCAAGGGGGCTCGTTTAAAAAGAATTCGAACTAGAGAATTAGAAAACGCAAATAATGTGTACGCTAAATACACTAAAAACCATGTTCGAGTTTTAAAAGTAGGTTATATCGATGGTTACCTTACAATGAATAAATCGGTATTGAATAAAGTTGTAGACATAATTCGTACTGAAAAACCTGATATTCTATTTGCACCAGACCCTTGGTATGCTCTTGATTATCATCCAGATCACATAAACGCTGGTAGATTGCCTTTCTTTGCTCTTAAGAAACTAAGTAAAAAAGAGCTACCTACTCGTGTTTTTTATTACTACTCTTTCAAACCAAATTTCAAATTAAAATGCCGATGGAAAGACATCCAAATCATCGTTGAAGCATTGTCTCAGCATAGAAGCCAAGTAACTCCATTAAGCGTTAAATTAATAAGAATTTTTCGAAAATTCCTTTTCTTAAGGAGATTTTTTAGTACAGGCCACTTCACAGAAAATTTTCGGGAGCAAATATTTGACGAGGGATACCCCGAATTTCCAAGGAAGCATAATTTTTTGGACAATATAAAATATCTATTTTTTACGAGAATGACTGTACCTGGATATCAAAAATTACATAACTTAACACCAGAAGAATTAGGGTTAAGGAATTAAATATACATAATTTTGGCGTTAAATAGGGGGCGTACTACTTACTATTTTATCGCCCTCTTCTAGTTGTTTGTAATGCTTGTATAGGATTGGTGCAAGCTTAATGTCTTTTGTAGTAGACACACTTAAAACTCGATCTTCCCCGGCATGTAAAATCAATAGGTATCCCTTACTACCTTTTATGTACGATTGTTCAAATTCGCCAAGACCCATTTCTCCAATAGCGCGTTCGCTCAATGAACAAAGTGCCGCAGTCATGGCTGCTAATCGCATATCATCTGCACTTGCGGGTAGTATAGAGGCAAGTGGTTGACCTGTATCTGCCGTAAGCTGCGCTGCTTTCACACCATCGACATTATCCATAAGATCTTTTAACAAGTCTTCAAGCGAAGTTTTAAACTCCCGCCTTTTCTTTAACCCTTTCATTGACCTTGAAGTTTACTCAATAATTATACGATTATATTTTCAAAATAGCTTTACTGCTTAAAAAAGAGCCTTTATAATATAAATTTTTGCACAAATTCTTAATATTTGTCTAATAAATCTTAATATCTCTTTAAGTTCAAGCATTAAAATAGTTAAAAGATGTGAAACCCTTTGCGGCTTTAATTTTAAGGGTTGTGTCAATAATTGCCAATTTATCCCCCAAATCAACGAATCCAGTGTTGTTGCCCATGCCGGAATTTTCCTTACTTATAGCGCCATAAGTGCTTTCTGAAAATTGATTGAGATCAAAAAATTCTGAATTAAAATCTAAAAAAGAATGACTTTAGAAAGTTTCAATGTGAAAAGGGAGACTCCTGCGACCAAGACCTAATAAAAAGGTCAGAAATAAAATAGGGGGAGTATTAGATGAGTGCTTTACGCACTACCAAAAGACAAAAATCCAGGGCGGTGCAGGAGTCATGGTTATGTTTCCCTATTTTATTTTTTTTATTTAATTCATGTTACTTAAATTTAAATTCAAAAGTGTTGTCTTACTTTTGTCTTACTCTACGATAACTAATATTTTTCTGATATTTAAATCTTTTCTCTTATTTAGTTTTTAAAGTTATTAGATGTAAAGAATTTTGTGTAAGACCCAATTATATTTACAACTAATTTTTTATTGATGAATAATAGGTTGTATGAATACAGATTATGATTTTTAAAATTAAAATGAATTTTCAAGTAATAATCATTAATATTTTTCGAGTTAAGTGCTATAATATTCCGACAAATTCTTGTAACTCTGTTAATCTATCGAAAATTAAAAGAAAAATAATTATAATGTATTTATTACCTTTTCTTTAGGAGCGTATGCATCTTGTACTGCGTAGTTGTTAAAGTTAATGCTGTAGTGGTCTCGCCAGTGTGCCTTCACTTCTTCCATCATATCTTCGTGAACGCTTTCCTTGAATTTCCCTTCAGCACGAATCAATGTTCCCATAGGCGCTGCCATGATTTCACCGTTTTTTACTACTATTTGACCTTCCTTTATCGTATACGCTGCGCTCGAAAACGCTTTCTCTATCGCTTTGCCGTCCATCGTCTTTGGATCAAGTTTATATACTGCCACATCGCCGATTGCTCCAACTCCAAGATGACCTCGATCTCTTAATCCTAAGGTTTTGGCATTTCCAGCTCGAGTGATAATGCATAACTCATTCAATGTATATTCTCTATCAAGGTCTGGCAAGGTTGTTGCTGTACTGGCTTTATTTGAGACGACATTTTCCAACATGTCTTTTCGGGATTTACGATCCATTAACCACTTGAATACAATCGGATAGGTTGTAAATGGTGCTCCGTTGGGATGGTCTGTCGTGTGGCTAATCTGCCAAGGATCGTTGATTAAGAGCATTAACTCGAGGGCAATTGCCCATTGGATAGCGTTTACCCCTGTCTTCGGAGAAAAGAAATAGGGGACTATTCCCGATCCTGATTCTGCTTCGATTTGACCGTTTATCCATTTCATTCCTGGTTTTGCACCCCAAGGACTCATCCCTCCTAAGTGATGCAGGGCATGCTCCCACGGTCCGTCTCCAGTCATCGTAGTAGTAGCGTATTTTGTAAAAACAATTTGACCGTTATCCAGAGACATGTGTTTGTGCGAATTGACATACTCTGCTATTTGGGACGCTCCAGATTCGAAATTTCCCCAATTTGTGCCGGCGTAAGCATTGAATTGGCAATGGGTTACATGAAATGATCGCTCTCTCTCACCATAGGGTTCGATTCCTTCACATATTTTAAAAGTTTCTATTGAATGCTCGTAATTTCCAGGATGACCTAAATTATTACAATGGACATGAATTGAATGTGGTAATCCTAACAGTTCATTTGCTTTTGCTAAACTTTCGACAATCTGCCTGGGTGTAACATCCCAATGCAAGACTGGAGAGTCCACGCTATCACAATTCTTGCCCCATGCCCAGTTTTCCACGCCTCCTGGATTGACGATTTTAATCGCATAACCTTTCGTTACCTTTAAAATCCAATTTACGTAGGCCGCTAACTTTTCAATGTCATTATCTCTAACAAATCTGAGGACATACCAGTTATTTCCAAAGATAGGCATCGCTAATTTATCGATAATAGGAATTTCTAGAAACTCTTCGTGAGTATGTCGAGCCTCCAATAAAGGCATAGCAGGCTCACATACGGTAGTATATCCTAACTTAGCATATCTATAACCCGTAGCCCATGTGCTTGGTACGCTAAATCCAGAACCAGATCGCGTTATTTTAGTTTTTTTCTCGTTATATTCTGGCACTTTATCTTCAGGTCGAAAACATCTTCCGGTATTTACTTTTGCCCCAGCGATGTGTGAATGAATATCAACTCCTCCCGGCATAATTATCATGCCCGTGGCATCGATAACTTTTGCGTCTCCATTAACCTTATTAACAACCATGCCATCTTTAATGTAGATATCCTTCTTTTCGCCGTCGATATTGTTCAAAGGGTCGTAAACTAAGCCATTCTTTATTATTAAATCGCTCATCGTAAATTTCCTTAGTTATAAGTTTAGTTTTGATTAATCTTAAATTGACAAATAAATTTGAAATTGTACTATTAGTATTAAAAATCTATTATTTTTATAAAGATTTATTATTTAATTTAAGTTAATATGAGAATTGGATTATCGGTATTAAAAGATCGTTTTAATAAAAATTTAAGATGTGAATTTTGAATTCAAAAGCTAAAAATTAGATTGTATCTATGTTTTTAAATAAAACTTAAAAATTGGACTAAAAAGTCATTAACAAACTAAATTTTTTTAAGAGTGAAAAAATATATTTATAAATTAATAAACTTCTTTTATAAAAAAATAAAAAATAGCTTTTCGGTGAAAAAATTTGGCATTAGGTAAAATTTTTATTATTTTAGGAGCGCTCCTTAGTATACTTGGTACATATGTTTTTGCTATTTATGCTGGTGGTACGGGTTATGTAGGTTCTGGTATTGGATTTATTATTAATTTAGGCATTTTATTTGAAAATGCAGCCACATATGCTACTAGTTTAAGCATTGAAGTTTGGCTTTTTTATATCCTGGTGGTCGTATTTCTGATCTTTCTTGCTGCTGGCGCACTACAATTAATAGGGGTGAAATCCAGAGTTGCTGGCTTGATCTTTTCACTCTTTCCATTGGGTGTTGGATTAATGTTTATTTCCTTGGCTTACGCAGACTTCTTAGGCATAAAATCTGCTTTTTTCGAAAATTTCTTTATAGGTGAACATTTCGGAAACTTTTTCCCCATTCTTATAAATCTAGGAGACCTCGCTTTAGGAGCCTATCTTCTCGTTGGTGGTGGTGCTCTCGGCTTAATCAGTACATTTCTTCCACGAGAATAATTTAATTTTAAAATATTTCTTTTTTATTTTATAATTTTTATAGATTCTTGTCAGAGACCGATTCTAATGTTTTGATATCCCCTGGTTTGTTAATATTTTTAAAGGATAATAGATTTTGGTCAAAAAATTTAATTTTTTGTTCAATTGAGACATATTTAACTGTCCAATCTTCACCGATTATTTTCGTTAATTTGTATTGCTTTCGCTTTAAATTTCTTAACGAGGTTTTATAAGCTTTTTCAACGGGATAAATAGCAAATAAAGGCTCTCTAAAACCATTATTCCATTTGGGCATATAGCAATCATATTGACCACATTCCTTTATCATATAATCAATAACTTCATAACTAAAAAGGGGATTATCGCAAGAAAATACAAAAACTTTTTGATACGTGAGTTTTTTTAACTCTTTAAATGTTGAATATAAACCTAAAATAGGGGAACGTACATTTTGGTTTAAAATTATATCGTCGTCGTCTAAAATGAAAGCCATTATTTTAGTTATATCAATTTCATTTATGTAATTCTGAATTTGATGTTGAGAATTAGCTACAAGAAAAATATCGTGATTAAAACGAGATAACGTTTCTAACTGATACGAGATAAGAGGTTTCCCTTTAAATTTAAAAAGTCCCTTATCAGTCCCGAATCGAGTGCTTTTTCCACCAATTAGAATTGAAAAAGCAAGGTATTTATTTTTTTCGCTAATTTCCTAACAACTTTCTCTTAAATTAATTAATAATCTATTAAACCAATTATTAAAAATTATAAATCATTTAAATTAGTTGTAGTTATAGTAGATTTTAAAAATCTTTTTCTTCACTAAAGTAATATTATGGCTCCAAAGCATAAAGCCAGTCTTAAGAGAGATAAACCTTTAGAACACTGTGCGGTTTTTGGTATAGCTTGCAACGATATTGCCTACTCTGTTTCTAAATTATTATATAGCGGTTTAATTTCTCAGCAACATCGCGGTCAAGAATCTACGGGAATTTCTATACTTAAAACGGGCGGAAGAATTTTTACTTATAAGAAAAAAGGATTAGTTTCTAATGTGTTAAACGATAAAGTTTTGTCCAAGTTCTGGGGCAATGTTGGAATTGGGCATAATAGGTACGCTACAACCGGAGCTCAAGAGTTTGAATCTCCTGATTACATGCAACCTTATCATTTTAATAACAATGAAATCGAGTTTTCCTTAGCCTTTAATGGAACAATACCTAATTATACAGAAATAAAACAAAACTTAGAAGACAAAGGAAGAATTTTTGTCACAACTACAGATACTGAAGTAATAGCCCAATTGATAGCATCTATTGCTTTAAGGACTGAAGGTTGGCCCAATATTCTGAAGACTGCAAGTAGATCTTTAGATGGGTCTTATTCGCTTTTAATATTAACAGCTGAAGGAGATATTTACGCTATTAGAGATCCCTTAGGATTTAAACCCTTATGTATAGGAGAATTAAAATCTGAAGAAAGACACCATTACATTGTTTCCTCTGAATCTTGCGGTATTGATGTTTTAGGTGGAAATCTTATTAGAGATGTAGAGCCCGGAGAAATCGTTCATTTGAGCTATCAAAAAGGCATACATTCAGAAATGGTGTTGAAAAGTGAAAGAACAGCTCTATGTCAGTTTGAATTCGTATATTTCGCTCGCCCTGATTCAATTATTGATGGAATTTCCATTGCTCAGACAAGGTTGCAATTAGGGATAAATTTGGCTAAAAAAGATCCCTTATTGAATGACTCTAAATTTAAAGAAAGAGCAATCGTAGTTCCAGTACCTGATTCGGGGAGAAGTGTTGCTGTAGGTTACGCGCAAGAAGCGAAATTACCTTATGTAGAAGGATTAATGAAGAATCGATATGTGTGGCGCACTTTCATAATGCCTGGACAAAAAAATAGGGAAGCGGCTGTAAAAGAAAAATTAAATCCAATTAAATCTTTTGTTAAGGGTAAGAATGTAATTATACTGGATGATTCGATCGTAAGAGGAACAACTACAAAAAAGATTATTAATTTGATTAGAGAAGCTGGTGCAATATCTGTTAATGTAAGAATTAGTTGTCCTCCTGTAATAAGACCATGTTACATGGGTATTGACTTTCCTACAACCTCAGAATTAATTGCAGGACGCTTTAAAAATCTTTATGGTGCGGAAAATTATATCGAAGAGATAAGAAAGAAGATAGGAGCTGATTCTCTACGATATCAAACTATTAATGATCTTGTTAGTGCAATCGGAAAAAGTAAAAACCAGTTGTGTATGGCATGTCTAACGGGGGAATATCCACTAAAATCTGTAAATAAAATAATAGAAATGGAAAGAGCTATATCATCAGATAGAAATTAGTATTTTTTAAAAATTCCTATTCTACACCATCCCAACAATAGGTGCATAGTTTTTCTTTTGGCAATCCAATAGCTTTAACTAGGTTTTCTAGCCTCTGATATTTTAATGTCGTTAAATGCAACTTTTCGCGTATAACATTGACCATTGCCTTATATTTATCAGACTCAGGATTGGTATACTCCACGGGATTTTCGAGATCCTCTCCAATTAATTCTTTAATGGCCCATCTTCCTGCTAAATCTAGCTCAGAACGAGATCGAGAGAAGTTTAAAAATTTACATCCGAAAACAAGTGGAGGACAAGCAGGTCTCATGTGTACTTCTTTTGCTCCTGATTCAAACAACCGCTCAACTTGCCTTTTCAATTGAGTACCTCTCACGATTGAGTCCTCGCAAAAAAGAAGACGCTTATCCGCGATAAGTTCTTTAATCGGTATAAGTTTCATCTTTGCGACTATATCTCTAATGGATTGTTCTTGAGGCATGAAACTTCGAGGCCATGTTGGTGTATACTTTACAAAGGGTCGGGCATAGGGAATTTGTGCTTCATTAGCATAACCTAATCCATGAGCTGTGCCAGAATCTGGGATCCCTGCTACGAGATCAATTTCCAGATCATCTTCTCTTCGTAGATAAGCACCACATTTATACCGAACAGATTCTACATTTATCCCCTCATAACTAGAAGCAGGGTATCCATAATAGACCCATAAGAAAGAACAGATTTGCAATCTACTACCCGGTGCAACCTTTTGTTCGAGACCCTTTTCACCTAGAAAAGCGATTTCTCCAGGTCCTAGATATTTTGTTATTTTATAACCAAGATTTGGGAATGCACAAGTTTCCATTGCAACAGCATAAGAACCGGGCTTTTCAGCTATAACGAGAGGCGTTCTGCCTAGTGAATCGCGTGCAGCGAATATCCCTTCATCAGTTAAGATAAGAATGGTACACGAACCATCGATCATATCTTGAACCTTTTGAATACCTTCTTCAAATGTAGCAGCTTGGCTAATTATTGTTGCTACCATTTCCGTAGGGTTAATTTCTCCTCCATGCATTTCTGAGAAATGAGTTCCATTTTGTAATGCTTTGCTTGCGAGTTCTTCTATGTTATTAATTTTTCCGACTGTTGAAAGGGCAAAAACACCTAAGTGCGAACTGATAATTAAAGGTTGATCTTCGTAGTCACTAATTACTCCGATACCTTTATTTCCATGCATTTTCTTGATATCTTTATCGAATTTAGATCTAAATTGGCTCGTTGTTATATCCTTGATGAACCTTTGAAAACCACCAGAGTTTTTTACCGCCAAACCCCCTCTTTTGGTTCCTAAATGGGAATGATAGTCTGTACCATAAAAAAGATCCTCAACACAATCTCTATTTGAAAAAACTCCGAATAATCCTCCCATTTTTTTAAATCACATCCACAATATAATTAATCTGAATAAAATTATTAAATAAAATTATTAATCCAATATGATTTGACATTGAAGTCTTATTTCCTAAAAAGACGATAATTATTAATTATTTTTATTATACTTGAAGGTTCCCCCTATTAATTGTCCTACGCTTATTCCCGCGTCCCCAGGTGGCACTACGTTGTGTTCAATGAAACTAAATCCTCCTTTAATGATTCGTTCTTTTATCGCCTTTGAAAAAGCACCGTTATAAGCAACGCCGCCAGTTAATCCTATTGTTTCTATACCATTTTCTTTGGCAATTTTAATCGCAACTTTCGCAAATACTATTCCAATTTCTTTTTGAAATTTTGCGGCGATATCTTGTCTTTTGGAATCTTTAATTTCTAGTAAATTTATTACATCTAAAATTAAATCTGAAGTATTAATAAGATAAATTCCATTTTTCTTCGAGTATGTAATGTCTAAATTAATCTTATTTGGATTTCCTTTCGACGCCAAACCCTCCAGTCTCATCGCAGGTTCTCCTCTATAACTTTTTAAATTCGACGCTCCCAAAATATATGATATAACATCAAAAATCCTACCGGTGGAGCTTGTCAATGGGATGTTTTCATTAGGAAATTGATAATCGGCGTGCTCAAATTGAGAAATAATCGTTTTCAATTCTGTGTTTTTATATTCCAAATCGTTTTCTAAGGAAATTTGTTTGAATATTTTTACTGATTTTTCGACACCGAGAGCGTTAAGGATGATGGAAGCCGTCATTCTAGCAGGGTATTTAGTACATCGGTCTCCTCCAATCATAGGTTGGTTTCCTAAATGCCCGAGACGTGTATAATCAAGATAAGAACATAGTAAAACTTCACCACCCCAAACATTCCCATCTTCGCCGTAACCAACTCCATCTGTGCATATGCAAACGATCTTTTCGTCTAATGCAACTTTATTTTCTGCCATCAAACTTAAAGCGTGAGCGTATTGGTGTTGGATACTATATAAATTGACGTTTAATCGTTCAGATAACTCTTTTGCTAATCTTGTCGTGACGAAAACTGGATGAGTGTCGCAAGCGATAAATTTAATTTCAGAATCTTTTATCTGAAGCAATTTTTTCATATGATGAAGCGCATTTTTTAAAAAATCGTATGTTTCAAGGTGCGTTACGTTTCCAATATGTTGAGTCGGGAAAATTCGATTTCTTCGTAATAAGGCACCTGTCACTGCTAATTCTGGACCTGTAGCTATAGCGCTTGGGATTTTAACTTCAAAGGGTAATGGTAAATATTCTGGTACATAACCTCGCGACCTTCTAATAAGTTTCACTTCGTTGTTATGAACCCTTAATACACTATCGTCTGCTCGTTGGTAAATTGGCCTATTATGGAGTAAGAAAAAATCAGCAAGGTATTTGAGCTGGTCGTAAATCTTCTCGTTTTCGATTGCCATAGGAATGTTTGATTTATTACCGCTGGTATAAACTAACGGTTTTTCTCCAATGTAATCGAACAACAAATAATGAATACCCGAATAAGGAAGCATTAAACCTATATTATTTAAACCTGGGGCAATAAAATCGCTAATGTCAGATTTATTGAAGTTTTTATTTTTCTCCAAAACCACAATTGGTCTGCGAAAAGAAGATAAAAGTTCCCTTTCTCTTTCTGAAATGTTAAAGTAATCCTCAATAATTTCTAAATTTGGAACCATTAAAGCAAAAGGTTTATGCTTTCTCTTCCCTTTTCTTCTGCGTAGCTCTAGGATTATTTTATCGTCGTTAGCTAAACAAACTAAGTGGACACCTCCTATTCCTTTAATAGCAGCAACTTCTCCTTCGTTTATTCTCTTAGCAGTTTCCTTTAGAACCTCCTCTATTGTGTCAGTTGTAATTTGCGTTTTAGCTTTGTCAAAGAGCTTATAATTTGGACCGCACACAGAACAAGCAAATGTCTGGGCGTGAAATCTCTTATTATTAAAATCCGAATATTCTTGTATACAAGATTCTGGTTCTGCCTTTTTACAGAAAGGAAATTTTATCATTGTGCTTCGCTCTCTATCGTATGGTAAATCTTTAACCGTTGTAAACCTCGGTCCGCAAACAGCGCATGCTATGAATGGGTAGTTGTAATACTTCGGTAGTTTGGGGTTTTTCAAGTCTATTAAACAATCGTCGCAAATTGCAATATCTGGTGGAAGAGTTAGACTAATTCCTCGTCCTTGCTCACTCTTTCTTATTTCAAGATTATTATAGTGTATTTTGGGATCTGAATCCTTATACTCAATTCTTTCAATAAATGAAATTTTTGGTTTCTTAAGATGAACTTCTTCTAAAAATTGGTCGATCAGTTGCGATACACCTTGCAAAACTAATCGAACTCCCGCGTTTCCTCGGTTTAAAATAAAACCTTTTAATTCTAAATATCTCGCTAAATTAAATAAAAATGGACGAAATCCTACACCTTGAACGATACCATCGATATTAATTTCTACAGTTTTTTTAACCATTCAAATAAATTTAAATTTAAAAGAAATATAAATCAACTGATTTTTAATTTAAACCCCAAAAGAAAATAAAAAAAATAAAATTATTTAATTTTTAATTCTTACACTTTCTTCTCATTAAGATTACTGAAATGATACCGATTAAGCCTAATATTAGATAAAGGTTAAATCCTGGAATAACTAGTTGTCCTCCACCTCCATCTTCATCTCCGCAATCATTATTCTCTATAGTATTACCTTCGCTGGTTCCTTCTTCTTTAATACATGCCCCATTACCGCTTAAACTATTTCCTGTAACTCGATTATAATTGCTATCTACAAGTTCTATCCCTGTGCCATTATTATTTCTTACAGTATTATCAGTAATATTGTTCCAAATGCTAAAAATTAGTTTTATTCCCTCGTCATTGAGATCTACAATATTATTAGATACTATAAGCTTCACACAATTATCCAAAAATATTCCATCATCGGTATTATTAGACACTGAATTCATTGAAATTTCGCAATATTCAGAAAGATCTATACTTAATCCAATAGCATAACTTTCCTGACCATTTGAAGATATTGAGTTATTTAAAATTGTAAGATTTTTAGATTCATATATATGAACTCCAGTATAGTTATTGAAATTAATAGAATTGTGTTTAATCTCTCCCTTATAAGTATAGTCCATCCATAAACCAACGTGATTATATTCTATTGTATTACCAATAATCGAAATATTATAGTTAGGATCAAGAGGTAAAATTTCGAAACTACTTACATAAATTCCATAAACATCATTATCATTTATTATATTTCCAGTAATGGTAGTATCATTACATTGAGTGATATTTATACCAATATGATGATTATAATTAGCTGTATTCTCTGAAATTGTACAATTATCTGATGTGGTTAGGCGAATTCCATCTAAACAATGAGAAAAATCGTTTTCTATTAATGTTCCATTATCTGATTGAGATAAAAAAATTCCATAATTATCATTTCCATTTGAAGTGAATATAGTACAATTTTTAATTTTAAAGTAATCATTTGAATTATTCTCGATGAGAATTCCACCATTAATAGGAGAATTCGTAGCATTTATGATAACATTTTCAATGGTATAGGGATTAGAAAATGAACCATCTCCACTACACCAATCTTCCAGTACTGCTGCGGTCCAGTTATTTCGGATATGAATATATGATTCATAATGGACTGCATTTATAGATGGTTGTTTTATCTTTTTAAAGGTTCCTGAGGTTGAATCATAGTCAATATGGACAAATATAGAATATAGATTAATCCCTAGAGAGAATATAATAAATAGTCCTAAAAAGAATATTATTTTTTTTTTTATATTAGATTTCATATATTAACATCACTATGTAATATTAATAAGTAAATATAGACACGAATATATTTAAAATTACTATTCTTTTTTGATTTATTATGACAAATAACGATTTAAGATGGGACATACCTTATCATAGAGCTTTTTTTAAAACCAGTCATAATTCTTTCAACATTTCTGTTCGAAAACAACTTAATAACGGTGTTAGAGGTCTTG
The DNA here is from genome assembly GCA_030615145.1 of Promethearchaeota archaeon. GTDB lineage: Archaea > Asgardarchaeota > Lokiarchaeia > Sigyniarchaeales > SOKP01 > SOKP01. Next base: position 15,029 of record JAUWZT010000006.1, read on the forward strand.
AATATGACATACACGACGACAGGATTCAAGAAGTTGGTGATTTTGAAGTATATCACCTGCCCAAACATGTTGATGTTGCAATTAATGTAGATGGAAATCCTGGAGATTTATTGCTATCGAATTGGCTCACATTATTGAAAGACTGGTCCGACGACCAGAATAACGAACACGCACCAATCACTCTTTTTATCGAATTGAAAGATTGTATTGTTGACGCGAATAATGATCCGAGCGAATTATATGGCATTGAAAGGTTAAATAAGGTGATTCTTGATACATTATCACCTAAGTACTTATATTCCCATAGTGATTTTAGGAAAAACGAATATCAATGGCCAACAATAGGAGAATTAAAAGGACGCGTAATTATTGTATTAACCAGTTATTGGGGCGGTTACTGGGCTTCAAGTGAAGGTGGGTTCGAGTCTCGTTTACAATATTTAAACAATTGTCTGAAGGGTGAGGAAGACATTTGCTTCGTATCTTGGATCGAAGAAGATCGTGGAAAACAGAAATTGTTTATGAAAGAAAAAGCAACATTTTGGAAATGCAGTATAGAATATAGCACCAAATATTATGAAGAGAATGTGCAATTACAAAGATCCACAAGAGTCGATTTCGATAAAATACATTGGGGTCGCCATGTGAAAACTTATTATGAGAAAAATTATGAAAGTGGATTTAGAGCCAACTTTTTTGCTACAGATTCATGGGCCAAAGAAAAATATGATAAAGTTTTTCCATGGTCAATTTAAGCTATCTATGATAATTATAAAATATCGCACATGTACCCTCTTGAGAAACCATACATGGTCCAATAGGGTTGAGTGGAGTACACATTTCGCCAAAAAGCTCGCACTCATTTGGGTATAGTTTACCTACCATTATTAGATGACATGAACATCCCGGTGGAATATCTTGCGACTTTTCAATTTTAATATCGAATTTTTTATCAGCATCAAATTTTTCGTACTTGTCTCGTATTGCTAATCCTCCATCAAGAATTCTTCCAATCCCTCTCCAAGGGGAGGACACGGATTCAAAAACTTCTAAAATAACATCTTGAGCGATTTTATTTCCTTCTGGTTTTACTACTCTCGAATATTCGTTTAAAGTTTCGAACTTTTTGTTCTTAATTTGTTGGAGTAGCATTAAAATACCTAATAAAACGTCGTTAGGCTCAAACCCGGCGATTACATTTGGTACTTTATAAGCGTCTGAAAATATTTTAAACGGCTTTAAACCAATTATAGTAGATACATGCCCTGGCGAAATAAAACCATCAATTCTTAGTTGGGATTGACTTATTAATAATTCCAACGCTGCGGGAATGAGCTTATGAGCGCAAATTACCGAAAAATTAGAGGGAGGCCCGCTTTTTATTTCGTAACCGATTAAGGGGGCTGTAGTTTCAAAACCAATCGCAAAAAAGATTACTTCTTTATCGGGATTCTCTCTCGCAATTTCGACCGCATCGTGAGGACCATATACGATTCTTACATCTGCTCCCATTGCTTTTAATTCTGCTAAGGAAAGGTTGGTAGCTGGAACCCGTATCATATCCCCAAAAGTAGTTATTATGGTGCCGTCTCGTTTCCCAAGCTCAATTGCTTTGTCAATATCTGCAGCGGGACATACACAAACAGGGCACCCCGGACCTGAAAGGATTTCAATCTCTTTAGGTATCAATGGTCTTAGCCCATACTTTGAAAGAGTGTGTTCGTGAGTGCCACACACATGCATAAACTTAACTGGTTTTTTTATTTCCTTTACAATTTTATTTATTGACTTAATTATTTTATCTGTGAATTCTTTGCTTCTTAAAATTTTAATTCCTGGAATACTCAAATTAATATCAAAACCAAATTTTTTGAAAGTTCAGCAAATTATAATAATATAACTTATCTTTATTTATAGTAGAAGTTATTTAGGATAATTTATCTCTATAATAAAAATATAATCAATTTAAATTAGAAGTGATACAAATTGAAAAATGAGTTAAAATTAAAAGAAGAGATTAAAGAAAAAATAATTTCTATTCTTGTAAAGCATGGTATTAAAAGGATTTTAGTTTTTGGATCCTATGCTCGCAATGAAGCAACTCCAAAAAGTGATTTAGATTTAATTGTAGATTTCCCTGAGGGAACTAGTTTGTTAGATCATGTTGGTATCGAAATTGAGTTATCTGAAGCTTTAAATATGAAGATTGATCTATTATCTCGAAATGGAATAAGCCCTTACATTAAAGATCATGTATTAAAAGAAGCCATTGTGATTTATGAATGAATGATAAAAATTACCTTTTCTTAAGTCATATACGTGATTCATGTGTGCATATCATAGAATTTACGGAGAATATCAATTTTGAGACTTTTATAAAGACACGAATGATTCAAAGTGCCGTAATTAGAGAACTTGAAATAATTGGAGAAGCTACAAAGAACCTTGCAGATAATGTAAGAAAAACCTTTAAAACTATACCTTGGGTGAAAATAGCTGGAATGAGAGATAAATTAAGCCATGGATATTTCACGGTAGATTTAAAAGAAGTATGGAATACTGCTAAGAAGGACATTTCTACTCTTAAAATTGATGTTGAGAAAATATTAAGTAAAAAAGATCCTGATGAAAATAAAGACTAACAAATTCTAGGGATTGGTTCCCCTAAAGGCATATCTACAAACCTAGTGCCTCCAACTATCGTCTTTAATAAAACTCTTTTTGGATTATCAGCTTTAACTTCTCCAATTATAGCGGCATCTTTTCCAATTGCAGTTGATTTTATTTTACTTAAAATCTCCTCCGCTTTAACTGGATCCACTGACATAAGAGCTCGACCCTCACAAGCTATAGTATAAGGGTCTAAACCAAGCATCTCACAAATCGCATTAACTTGCTTTTTAATTGGTATCTTGTCTTCTTCGAGTATTATACTTATATCTGATTTGTTTGCCCAATCGTTCAATGCTCCTGCTATCCCCCCTCTCGTTGGATCTTTCATGGCGTGAATATAATTATTACTAATATCTTGTTTAAGAATGCTATATATTTCGAGTAATAACCCGACATCTGATTCCAAATCGCTTGATATATTCAAACCTTCACGACTACCGATTAATGCTGTACCATGATCCCCTATACTTCCCGTTACGATAATCTTATCACCGGGTTTTAAGTTATTATCTAAAACTTTTATATTTTTCTCTTTGATTCCAATCCCGGTAGTTGCCATTATCATTTCGTTCAGAGTTCCCTTAGGCATTATTTTAGTATCCCCAGCTATAATCGCGATGTTTGCTTCTTTTGAAGTAAAATTAAACGAATTAACTATTTTTTCCAACTTTTCAAATTTAAAACCTTCTTCAATGATTAAAATTGAAGTTAACGCTATTGGTTGAGCACCCATCATTATTAAATCGTTCACGGTACCGCAAACGCTTAGTTTACCCAAATTTCCCCCTGGAAAAAATAATGGATAAACGGTATGTCCATCGGCAGTAATCACAATTTCACGCTCGTACTCTTCTAAAGGGATCGTGGCTCCATCGTCCAACTCTGCCACGCCTATTCCTTTATTAATGTTTTTATAAGTAATATTTTTTGTAATAAAATTGATAAGTTCTTCTTGTAACACTCCACCAGCTCCATGGGCTAACCTAATAAGATCTGAGCTCACTTTTTTCGTACTCATAATTGAAAATACGAAGTAAAAATTATAAGAATTTAGGTTTTAACTAATAATTCTAAAAAATTTCAGTTATATAATTATATATTAGATTGAATTTTGAATGTTGATAAGTTTATTATAGAAATAGCCTTGGGAATCAATTTATTTTATCAAATAGAAAAAAAAAATAAAAATGTTAATTAAGGAAAATTTTATATTTGAGCTTTTCTTGAAGGAAAAATCAATTTTTTTTAACTTATCCTCCTTTTTTTAAAAAAATGTTATCAAATTCCTTAATAATAATAGTAAATTTGTAAAAAAATGATCAAATTATATTTAATTAGAATGAATATTCAAAATAAATCTTTGCGGTAATTAACCCAAACTAAAAAAATATTCGATATTAAGCGAATAAAAACAGAACTTTTTTTATTAAATTATGATTAAATAATCACAACTAATATTTTATAAATCTATTGCGTAAATCAACATCACTTCCTCGAACTCTTTAAAAGGATCGCCTTTAGGTGCAATTATATCGTTATACTTCTTCGCTTTCTCGGTGCGGGGGTTCTTAATTACGTAGTTCTTGACTTCTTGGTATTGTTCTATGTATTCCCAATCGAGTTCGATCTTAGGGGTGTTTCTCGGATTTAGGTGGCATTTCTGCAAGTGTCTAATTATATCCACGACTTTCCCTTTACAAAATTCGCACCTTACTCTCTCCCCCTTATTGCTCACTATAAATTTCTTTGAGTCTAAAGTCTTCTGGCTTACGACTTTTCTTATCTTTTGAGCTTTTTCTACCATAATTTTTCGCTTCTTATTTAAAATTAGTTACAACTTTCATTACTCCTAAGTAATGATATTTGTTTTTTATTATTCTTAAAAAACAATGAAATTGAAAAATAATGGTCACCTTAGTTTTTAGAGGATGAGTATTTAAACAGCATGTGATTTTCTTTAGATTTTATTCAACATTCTTAACGAATAATTCTAAAATTATCCAACCAAGAAAAATACCATCCCTGCTTTTTACCGATATAGCCATAGTGCGACTCAGAAAGTCATAATTTTGAAAAATATGCGGTTCTGTTATAAGTATGTCCTTGTCTGTGTTGGATTCGAGAACAGCCCAAGATTCATCTTCTGAAAGGTTTACAACATTTCCAGGTTTTACTGCAGCAATAAGTACTCCGCGTTTATCTATAATTATACCTTCAATCGCTCCAACACTATCCAACATTTTTGATAATGTCTCTGAAGCTTTTAATTCAAGGATTTCTACATATGCTTTTTCTCCTTGAATTTCAATGAAAAATGTTGAAAAAGTTTTTTCTTCAGCAGGCCATCCTCGATAATGCCTTTCAAGAGAGAGCAAGGGAGCTTGGATGTTAGGATGCGTTGTCCAAGAAATAATTTTTTCTTTTAAGGTTCCGAATTTATCGATTATATCTTGGCAAAACCCTATATTTTGCCATATTTCGAATCTTTTTTCTAAACTTGCAATAAACGACTCGGATCTGTCATATACTTTAATCCAATTCTTCTGTTCTTCGGTTAAATTCTTAGTAAGATTCACTTTAGCTTTTGAAACAATATTTTGTATGATATCTTCTGGTGGAGGTGCATCATTGGGACCTTTCCGAATAGTCAATACAACCTGTCTTTTTTCCCATTTATTTGAACTCAATTTTTTATTATAATCTTCTCCTTCCCAAGCCCGGGTTAAAGAAAGACTATTTATAGAATTTGTAATCCTTTCAAGGGAAATTAAATCAGCCAAACCCTCAGCGTCAATACCCAAAGCATATTCCTCATCATAATCCATCTCAGGATCATTTATCTCTTCTGGCAAGGTATTTAATGGCCCCCTGATAAGCCAGAAGATAATACCCAAGAAACCATCCCTCTCGGGTTTAAGTTTTAAAACAGCAGGTTTCTTAAAAGATCCAATGGCAAAAGCGATTGGAAATCCGGGTAATTTATCAAGACCCAAAACACCCATCCCAAATTTCAAGGGATCTGAGGGGTTAAGATCTTCTTGAATTACCATAACTACAGGAACACCCAATTTTTTAGAATTAAAGAAACGTTGAAACCAACTTGATTTAACTCTCAACCATATTTTAATTGGCTCTTGGTTATTTACTCTCAGAGTAACACGTTCAGATTTTTGTTCGGGTTGTTTTGAGAGGTGTTTTAATCTTTCCATTGCTTCTTTAAGTGTAGGAGCTTCTTTTGGTTTAAGCGTTTTATGGATTGTATCACCTATACCTACTGTTGAGTTTTTATCAATAATATTAACCTGCCATCTGGGAAATTTCTCTACTGTTATAATCTTTAAATCTTCCATATTACTCACCTTAAACTTCCCAACCTTTCGAATTCAACCTGTGCATCGGGTGGCTTGGGTCTGAGGCCTATTTTTATACAGAAATCCAATAAAAAAATATGTTCTGCTCTATTCCTTGATTGAAATTCAATCCATTCTAATGCAGCGATAACATTGGCGTGGTTATTTGTGATCTCTTGCTTCCAAACCTCTACTGCCCTATTATAATATGGTTCATATGTTTCTTCTAAGCGCTTTCCACCTGGAATAATAAGTTCAAAATCTAAAAAAGGTTGATCAGAAAATATACTAAGACCCCGTTTTTCACATGCAATAAGAACAAAATTAAACCTTTCTTCTAAGTACTTTACATCACCAGGATTGTTTCTAATATTAAAACGGTTGTATTCATCACCTGAATTAAACCATAATCTAAACCATTTATCATAAAGTGAATCCTTATTATCGAATATTAGTCTAAGTTCCATATATATATTATAAGGAATACCATCGCCTAACGTATGACCAATAGCAGCAGCACATAGTAAGACCTCTATTGTGTCATAGGCATATAAGTGTTTTTCATTGATTGGTTTTTGGGTGAATTGGATACTCCTGTACTTATCAATTGCAATTACATAAAATCTAAAATATTTGATGTAATATTGCATAGGATCAAACTTTTCTACACCATGAAGAAAAGCTCTGTCACATACGGCAAAATGAACATTTGGCATTTTTGGGAGAGATATATACGGAGTTCTATGCTCCATTCTTAAAACAAAAACATAATTTTTATAAAACGCCTGAACACTTTCGCCTGTCCATACAGCACTAATATTTATAAAATTATTATCCCCAGCTGTAAAATTTAATGTCTCGTTAACCAATCCAAAGACCAAGTCAATATAGTCTTTCTCAGCTATTCCAATAATAACACCAGAAAATGTAATGGTGCCGTCCAAAAGATTCTTAAAAATTGAAGAAGGAGCATCTATATTAAAAGATACTTTGGAATTATCTACTATCCCCCTTACTACTGAAGGCAATACTGAAGGAATTTCTATTTTTATATCTAATGTAACATTTACAGTAAAGTTAAAATTTCCAGGTTTAAGTATACCTTTAATTATTTCTGTTTTCTTCCCCTCCCATAATCCCCCAGTAGGACGGTAAATTTTCTCCCATTTCTTTACGGCTTCTCTAATAAAATCGATTAGCTTTTTTGCAGCATTAATCTTAGCTTTTCCCGAAGCCCCCTCATATTTTTTTTCCAATTCTTCCTTGGTTTTCTTAAACCATTCGTGAAATTTCTTCATAGCCTGTTGATAATTTTGCCAATCTAGATTGAGACTTGTTGGGACTAATTTAATTCTTGTTTCGCGATCAGATAACACATGCATTGCAGAAACTTGAGAAATTTGAAATTTGGAATAATGTATTTCATCATCTGTCATATTTATACAGACCCTCTTTTTAATGAGAAATGCTTAGTTTTTTACAATGATTTTAAATTAAACTTAAGTATAGTTTTGATAAATAAGTATTTAACATTTATCTCAAAATTTTCTTTCCAAAAAGTCCATGAAGATACTGAATTAATATTATTTAACAAGAAAATCTATATTACATTAAGGGCTGGATTATGGGAGTAAAATCTCAAAAGTAAAACTCTTTGTTAGTAGAATTTTTATCTTCAAGCGTTATTTTTTGTATTTCTCGACCATTTCTAAGATGAAAGAATCAAACTTAAGGATATCTTTAGTGTATATTTGCATGTATGTTTATTTTCTGTTTATAAAGAGAAATCAGAATGTTAGAAAAAATCATAAAGCTAGATGTTTCCTTATACCTTCACCCCCTCTGCATTGCGATCTCTTTTGTTTTTATAGCTCATTTTCTTCGGTTTAGTTTTATTCCTCTTTTCTAATTTCTTTTTTTCATAGCTATACATAAATGTTAAATAATATCGCGTCTTATCTTTGTAATTAATATAATACGAAGGTATTAAAATGAGCGAATCCATCCTCCAAAATCCTGAAGATTTATATTCTCAAGGAAATAAATATCGCGACCAGCAAAAATATAAAGAAGCGATTAAATGCTTTAAAAAAGCAGTTGAAATGAACCCCGATTACAAAGAAGCATGGCATACTCTGGGGCGTACTTATGGAGATGTAGGAAAATATGACAAACAAATTGAATGTCAGAAGAATGCGCTCAACATTGACCCTTCAATGAATCGTGCGTGGGTTAATATGGGTTGGGCTTATGAACAATTAGAAGATTATGAAAACTGGCTTAAATGTAATGAAAAAGCTCTTGAGATAGATTCTACTTATTATGCTCCCCTCTATAATATTGGACTTTATTACAAAAATAAAGAAAATTATCCCAAAGCTATTGAGTATTTTGAAAAATCACTCATCTCACATCCTGATTACACTAGCACTTTGAATCATCTGGGTATGATTTATATTACTTTGAAAAATCCCAAAAAGTGTCTTGAATACCTAGAAAAGTCACTGAAGTTAAATCGCACTAATGCATGGGTATGGAGTAATATAGCATGGGCTTATGCGGAGGAAGGTGATTATAAAAAAACAATCGAATATGAACAAAAGGCTGTCAGAATAAATCCTAACAGAGAACTTTCATGGTATCGAATGGGTTGGGCATATCATAAATTAAAAGACTACAAAAAAGCTGCTAAATATTATAAAAAGACTCTTGAAATTAATCCTCAACACATTGCCCAAACAAATTTGGAACGTATCAAAGAATACAAGAAAAAAGTAAGATGGTGGAAATTTGAGAAAGTAATGGAAAGTTTTGATGAAAGTAAGGATTTTGAAAATATTTGGGAGAATCTCAAAAAAGCATGGCTTACAGATATATTCATCATTGCTCAAATCATTATCTCACTAATATTTTTATTCAATAGTCAGTCATGGGTGGTATCAAACAGCAGCGTCTTTGAAGATGGTGAATTCTATCGTTTATTTACCTATAGCTTTGTCCATGGTGATATAATTGAATTTATCTTCTTGATGGTCATGTTTTTAAACTTCGGAGTTGCTTTAGAAACTCGTTTCCAAAGATGGCAATATTTGCTACCATTGATATTTTTTATACCTTTAGGGGGATTATTAAGAATAATGATTAATCCCTTTTTTGAGTACCAAGGACCAGCTGTTATTACTTGGGGTTTTGCAGGTATGCTTCTTTATGTAGGAATAAAGACTAACCCTCGCCTTGCTACATTCTTATTATTCCTCGTGATCCTACCTATCTATAATCTGATTTTTGATCCAAGCGTTTACATAAGTGGAAAGATTGTACCTATACTTCTCTCGGATTTTGTTATACTTTTAATAGGTATAAATTTGGGGGCTTTATTCTATAGATTTAATAATAGGAAATGATCAATTTCTTTTTTTCTTTATATAGTCTTGCCTTCATCATCGGGTAATCTCAACCCCTTTAGCACCTTCCTATATAAATAGGTTTGAGGTTGCTCTACCTATCCCCCCAGCAGCTCCTGTAATAAGGGCTACTTTTCCATCTAATTGTTTCATATTTATTAATAAGAGCTTATCACAGGTTAACTAAGTGGATCAAAAAGCTCGGAGTAAAAAACTTCGGAGAATTGATCTTAAAACAATTGTTTGATTCGGGAAAAGTTCGAGAAATCTCTGATTTGTACAAGTTGAAGGTTTCTGACCTTACGAGAATAGATCGAGTGGGCGATAAATCGGCTCAAAAAGCTTTAGACAACTTATTTGCGATAAAAGAAGTGTCTTTGCCAAAGTTATATATTCGCTCGAACGCCGCCATATTTTTTATCGCTCCTTTTTTAAAGAAATTACATTTAAATACTCAAAAGAATATGTGAATAACGTGAAAGATAAAAAAATTATAGCTTACAAAAACGAGCGGACCAAGAAAATCGCGTATAACTTAAGGAAGCTCATCGTAAGGGTAGTTATGGCTGAGTGGGGGCGCTTGGGAAAGGAGCAGGAGAATAAACCTACTTTAGAATATATTGAGATTGGAAACGAGCGGGGCGATCTTTATGGGGCTTTGCAAGCTTCGATTTGCGAATGCTCCAGCTGTAGGGATACGAACGATGACATGGAATACAACGCCACATTAAAAGAATGGTTTTGTACTCAATGCGCTCAAGAATATCGCGATTACTACCATAAAGAAAAAGAAATCTACGGCGACCATTACGCTAAGGTTCACGACGACGAGGATTTCTACGAAACTTTCTTGTGATCCTAGTCTTGGCTTAAAATATTCCTCTATCTAGTTCTAATTAGGCAATTTTAATTGCTTTTAATTAGGTTGTTTTTAAAACCTTCTGTGTATATCAAGTTTTCAAAATAAATCTCTTTGCTAAGCTTAAAACCTTCAATTTTGAATAATCATTCTAAAGCAAAAGAAAAAGCCAAACAAAAAGAAGAAAAACAGAACTTTTTTTATTAAATTATGATTAAATAATCACAACTAATATTTTTAGAGTTTTTTTTAAATAAAAACTAAATAAATTATAAAAACTAAATAAAAACTATAAAATGATTAAAAATGGCAAATAAAGTAAAGGTCGCCTTTCTACAGTCATCTGATTGCTGGGGTTGTCATCAGTCACTTTTGAACGCCCATCTCGGTCTCCTAAACATTTTGCCCAGTTTAGATATCGTTTATTGGCCAGCTGTCGTTGATTTCAAGCACGATTCGCTAAAAGCACGACCAGACGGAGATATTCTAGTAGGTTTTGTTGAGGGCAGTATGAGAACCAATGCAGACATAGAAAACGCTAAGTTAATGAGAGCAAAATGTCAACTCATTATTGCCTTCGGCTCGTGTGCGTGTTATGGAAACGTTCATGGATTAGCCAATCAATGGGACATTCAAGAAGCAATTTATAGGAAGTTTACAGAAGCCGAATCCATTACTAACGAGAATCCTACGGAACCAAAAGAACACATGCCTGGTTTTGCCAGTAAAATAGTTCCTCTTGACGAGATAATAGCGGTGGATGTTTTCATGGCGGGATGTCCTCCTAAACCTGAAGCCATATTTTCAGCAGTTGAATTTTTACTTGGACAAAAACCACAACCTATGAGTGAAACTGCATTCTGCAACGATTGCTCTTTAAACAACGAGAATTGTCTTTTAGAGAAAGGTACATTATGTTTTGGCCCCATTACGAGTACAGGGTGTACATTAAAATGTACTGACGACGGAAATCCATGCGTTGGATGCTTAGGACCTGCAAAATCAGTATCCTCGAGAGTAGGCAAATTAGCACAGATGACAGAGAACCTTGAACAAATCAGTTCAGGCGATAAAAAGAATTTATACGAGTTCTTAACGCTTTTCCTTAACATACCACTAATGGCGGGTTTTGATCTTGCTGGAGATATATTACAGCAAGTTAAAAAAACAGGAGAAACTCAAACTACATTAGCTAATCTCCCATATGAAACTGGAAATATCGCAACAAAGATTATGGCATTTTTGAAAAACCATAGAGAATTTACTGAGATTTCTACTGTGTGCGATACTTGTCCAAGAATAATTGGGAGTAAGTCTCAAATGACAAGAGTAAAGCGCGATTACGAAGGACTTCCTAACATGGAGGATTGCTTAATCGAGCAAGGATATCTCTGCGCAGGACCTATAACAAGAGCTGGATGTGGTGGATTGTGTCTAAAAGTCAATACGCCTTGTTCTGGCTGTTATGGCCAAACAGCTTGGAATGTTGACCAAGCCGAACGATATGTCGATATAGTAACGAAAGATTATAATGTAGCTTTATCAAAAGAAGAATTGCTTGTCCAGATAAAAGATAAGCTTGGCTTCGCTGAGAAGTTTACGTTAGCGACTAATAAAAATTATAGATAATAATAGGTGGAAAAAAAAATGGTAAAAGAAATAGTAGTTGAACCAGTCACTCGATTAGAAGGCCATGGAGGATTAAGAATTGTTATTGGAGACGATGGTAAGGTAAAGGACGCCCAGTTTAATATCACTTCAACGAGATTTTTTGAGAAGTTTTGCGAAGGTCGATATTGCGAACATGTACCTAGGATTACGCCAAGAATTTGTGGAATATGCCCTATTCCTCATCATTTAGCACCAACAAAAGCGGTAGAAGACGCTTGGGGGGTAGAAATTCCTACTCCTGCGTTAAAACTAAGAAAATTACTAATAAATGCTAAGCAATATTCTTCACATATGCTTCATTTTTACGCGTTAGCAGCACCAGATTTTCTCTTAGGACCTTTTGCTGATCCAGCTTTGAGGAATGTCGTTCACGTGATAAATAAGATGCCCGATGTTGGGGCAATGGCATTAAAGATGATGGATTTCGGTCAAAAATTATGCGCTGAAATCGGTGGTAAGTCAGTACACCCTGTTTCTGCAATTGTAGGCGGGATGAAAAAACCAATGGACGAAGTTGCAAGGGATAAATTTTTAAAAATGGTTCCTGAGCAAGTTGATTTCATGAAGAAGACAGTTGATATTGCCCTAAAAGTTATAACTGATTATTGGGATGTCGTTGCTAATGTAGGTGTTGTGCCAACTTATTATCTTGGTATGACGAAAAACGGAGTACACGATATTTACGAAGGCGATCTTAGAATAGTCACTCCCGATGGTAAAAAGATCGATTATGATGTTCATAATTATCTGGATGTTATAGGGGAACACATTCCTGATCATTCTTACGCTACCCACACGTATTATAAACCAGCAGGATATCCCGATGGCATTTATCGAGCCAATACTCTAGCAATGACGAATTGCGCTGATAAAATGGCAACGCCTTTAGCTGACGAGGCTTTAAAGGCAATGAAAGCCAAAATTGGCGATGTGTCGCATCATACATTTGCTTATCATTGGGCGCGAATTATTGAAGCTGTAGAGGCAATTGAATTAATCGCACAATATCTTGAAGACCCAGACATAGTAAATCCCGATTGCAAGACATTAGATGTGGAACCGCGAGAAGGTAGCGGTGTTGGCGTTGTGGAAGCTCCCAGAGGTATATTGTTGTATAATATCTGGTCTGACGATCAAGGTATTTGTAAGAAGTTAAACCTTCTAGTTGCAACGAACCACAATATCGCTGGAATCGAGAAGACATTAATGCATGTTGCTAAACAAGTGTTCGAAGATAAGGCCTTGGAAGGATTAAAATTACCAGACCCTTGGATTAAATAAAAATAAAAAAAGGAAACTGTGAAAAAAAAAATGAGCGAAGAAATTCCGGAAGGAGTAGTAAATCTCTTAGAAATGATAGTCCGTTGTTTTGACTGCTGACTATCGTGTGCCGCCCACATTACTGTGGTAAAAGAGGACGGTGAAGAGATTTACTCTCGCAAGTTGAAAGTTGGCTTAGGATGAATATCCAATAAAAATTATAGATTGGATATAACTGCCCCTGCAGGGGTTAAAGCCAATAAATGTTTTAAATAAAAACGAACGAAAAAATGGAAAAAAGTGAAAAAAATGACAATAGATTTTGAATTTAGAAAACAAGTTATGGATTATCATATCGGGTCTGATTTGATTAAATATTGCTATCAATGTAGTCGCTGTTCAGACAATTGTCCAATTACTAATGTAACGACAGACTTCTATACGACTACAGGATACAATCCAAGAGCTAATATTTTAAAAGCATTGTTAGGATACAAAGATGCGATATTTTCTGAAGATCCTTTAGCAATTTGGGGCTGCACAGTTTGCGATACATGCGACGAGGTTTGCCCACAGAGCATAGAATTGACAGAAATCTTTACTTTCTTAAAAAACGAGTCCACTAAACAAGGAAATGCGCCTGAATTTATTTATTTACAAGCGAGAGCAATTTTTGATAGTGCAAAAGCAATACCTTCCCAGCCTGCTATAGAACGCAGACGAGAACAATTAGGTCTACCTGCTGTTGCTGCACCAGATGTAAGCGAATTACAAACTTTATTAAAAAATATAGGAGCAGATAAAAAGCTTAAATAGGAGGAATGATGAGAAAATGACAGAATATAAGATGTTTGAGGGTTGTACGATCGGAAACCGCATTCCATTTATAGAAGCAGCTTCCAGAAAAGTTTTTGATAAAGTTGGAATTGAGACATCACAAACGAACTTTTCTTGTTGCCCAGACCCTACGGGCATGAAATCGTTTGATAACGACGCTTGGTTGGCAATCGGTGCAAGAAATCTATGTTTAGCGGAAGCTGAAGGAAAAGACATAATTTCTCTATGTAATGGTTGTGCCAACACGCTTAGAGGTGTTCAGCATCAATTAAAGCACGATTCATGGAAAATGGATAAGGTCAATAAAGAACTCGCTAAGATCGGGAAAGAATATAAAGGCACAATAGACATTAAGCATTTTGTTGATGTGCTGAGCAATAAATTAGATCAGGTCAAAGGAGCAATAACTAAGCCACTTGATGGTCTAAAGGTTGCTGTCCATCCAGGGTGCCATTATATGCGACCAGCTGAGTGGATGGAATCAGACGATCCCATGAGACCAACAACGCTAAAGAAGCTCGTAGAAGCAAGTGGAGCAACTGTTGTTGATTACGGAGAGGAAATCCTATGCTGTGGAAGTGCTGTAACTAACGCCTACGAGGAACACGGATTTGCTAACTTAAAGATTAAGATGGATGCCATCAAGAAATCTGGCGCAGATGTGATTGCTGTAAATTGTCCTGCGTGTTATCAACAATTCGACACGAGACAGAGAGATTTAGGTAAAAAATTCGAGACTGAATACGATACTCCCGTAATGTATATCACAGAGCTTTATGCTTTAGCGATGGGGTTCACTCCAGATGAGATCGGCTTGAAGTTTCACAGAGTTCGATTGAAATCCACGTTAGAAAAACTTGGTTTATAACCAAATTTATAACTTTATTTTTTTATTTATTTTTTTTTTCTTTAATGTCAAACCCCACTCACTCGACAAAATAGATTAGGCCCCCTCTAGTTGAGTCAAATTATCTTTAAATTGGGTAAAGTTTCCCGTATCTTTTTCTCTAATTCTCCACGTGCGCCTTACTGTTGCGTACTGCGCGTTAAATTCTTTCCTTTGGGCTTCAATAAGTGGTGTTTCACACGCTAAAAGCACGCTTGTCACATTTTTTTTCGTAAAATCGATATCTAATAGCTGAACATGCAGTCCTCCGTGATTCAGAAATGCTCTTGCGACATTTTCACGGCCTAAAAGGGCTTTAAAATGATGCTTGCTTCGGTGAAACAACTGCTCCTTGGCGTTATTGGTAAAATCTAAATCCTCGACATCGTAAGCGGGGTATAATCCTTCACTATAAGAATTTATTAACCGAACCCATTGTTGCCATATTTCCTCGCAACTTAATTTGAAAGACGGCCGCTGCCACTTGATGTTCTGTGGATTAGTTTCCAATTTTCTCCTTTTCAAGCGGCTCTGGAGTTTGTACACCCATTTTTTCGCTTCTTTCTCGATTTGAGAAGACTTCTTCTCCCTTTTAGCCAAAGTCTTACGAATCTGCTGAAAATCAGGTATTAAAGACGTTACTTCTTCTCGTAAATAACGGTTCTCTTGAAGTAAATTCCTTAATGCTGCAATTAGAGCGTTTAATGTACGAGATACTTTTGGGGTGAACTCTATTTCCTCAAATTGTTCCAAGCGCGACACCACATACTCTAAATTCGCATAGGCTTCGATTCCCGGAAACACATCAAATCGATCGCCTCGCGTGGAGATGGCACATTTCAGCTCCTCGCTAATGGGACGAAACAGCTTGTAGAGCTCGTTTGAGTCGGAATTCTTACTATTTTGGATAATTGAGAGCTTTTTTACGGATTGCCGAAGAGATTTTTTGAGATATGAGTCTTTCGAAGCAATGGGCTCGGCAACATGGTTAAGAAAGTGGTATTGGCAGTACGCATGTGGGATATCTGGTTTGAATTGCTTAACACTATTTACAATGTTTTTTTGCTTGTCGGAAATGATGGCTACGATGGGAACGTTATAGAGCGTTTCAATTTCTCGAAATATCGTGCATAATACGGATGCGGGAGCAGACTCTAAGTTCCTTGCAAGAAGCACGTTTCCCGTAAGGCGATCAGAAAAAACCCAAAGAGAAGGCTCATGTTTAACTGGTTGGGCCCCATCAAGCGATAAAACGATCTTCCCGCTTATCTGGACCTCCTTTAGGACTTTTTTGTCTGTGTATTGCTTTCCTGCCATTTCAAAAAATTCACAGATGCTTCTCACCGTGTTCCTCGAAATTGACACGTCCCAAT
>JAUWZT010000192.1 GCA_030615145.1 Promethearchaeota archaeon
AGAGCCAAATCAGTTCACCTATTAGAATTCCATAAGGAATGAAGATTGGAATCATATAGATTGGAGGTGTTTTAATATTTAATGTTCCGGTTGCCGTAACAACTAGCGGATATCCTATAATAATAAAAAAAATTCCTGAAAAAATAGTAATTATCAGACCAGTACCATAAATAACTATAAGTTCTTTTGCTTTAGGTGTTAAATTTTTAAGCATAATCAATTAATTTCATTTTATAAATTTAAAAATATTTAATAAAACATGGTATCAAGGATTTTTTTTAATTTATTTGGTGGAAATTTTGGTTTTCTATCAAAAGTTAATAAACCATTAATTTCTTGAAATTGATCGTAAAGCTCAGTATAACAAAATCCATGAATCCATTCTTTTCTTCTGTCAAATTCCTTTAAAAGGTTTGTAATCTTGGTTAAAAGTTCTTCAGGGGTATTAAATACTTGATAATAAAAATCTTTTGTTCCTTTCTCGTAATGGTCAAGACCATAACCTCCGATTTCACTATATACAATAGGTTCGTTATTATAACGATAAGGCTCAAGATAAAAATCTGGAACTATCGGATCATATGATTTCAACTTCTCCTCCTTGAAATTTTTTGGTAATATTTTTGTATCTAAATAGAAATGCTTCGTACAAACATCAGAAATAGTATGCCACCATCCGTCGTTATCTATAATTAATCTTGTTGGATCAATTGATTTTATTAAGAAGTAGATAGAAGCGATATAGTCAACCATTCTTTTGTCTTTATATGCATTACCTACACCCCAACTTTCGTTTAAAATGACCCAAATGATTATTGAAGGATGATTATAATCTCTTTCTATCATTTCTATATATTGGTTCATTAATCTGAGTTGGGAATCTTTAGAAAAAATATAAGCATTTCCGATCTCGCTCCATACCAAAACTCCCATCTTATCGCACCAATAGAGAAATCTCGGATCAAATGCTTTTTGGTGTGTTCTTATTCCATTGAATCCGAAATCCTTAATAATCTGAACATCTCGTTTTATTGCATCATCAGAAGGGGCAGTGTATAGACTTTCTAGCCAATATCCCTGAACTAAGAATAATTTTTGATATATGGGTTTATTATTCAATAAAATTACCTTATTAGCCGTTTTAAAACCATTAATTCTTTCAATCCCTTTAGATATAGAAATTTTCCTCATTCCAAAATATGATTTAACCTTATCGTAGATTTCCCCCGTTTTCTTGTTATATATTGAAATTTGAAGGTCATATAAATTAGGGGTGTTAACATCCCACAATTTTAATTTTTCTTTCTGGATACTTATTTTAAGTTGAAATTGATTTGGGTTTTTAATAAAACCAAATATTTTTTCGTAAAATCCGTCTTTCTCTTTTACAACATTTTTACCTCTTTTCTTTATACTAATACTACCTAAGAAATTTAATTTCGTTTCAAATTCAGATATTAAATCATTCTCAAATTGAATCAAGACTTGAATATAAAGATCATCAAATCCGATCCCATTAATATCGCATCCAAGATTTAATAAAGAATTATCAATATCAGGCGTAATTTTTATATTTTTTAAATAGAAATTTAAGTCAACACATTCGATCCACACAGTTTGCCAAATGCCTGTAACTCTAGAATAGAAAATACTTGCATTATTTTTTCTCCAATACTGTTTTCCTCGAGGGATCTCATTATCTGTGCTTGGATCCTCTACACGAATTACTAAATAATTTTCTTTCTCAATAAAATCTGTTATATCAAGCGAAAACCCAATATACCCTCCTTCATGACTCCCTATATACTCTCCATTTAGATAAACTCTACAAAGATAATCTACCGCCCCGAAATGTAACAGGATTCGCTTTTTTGTAAAATTATCTGGCAAGTTAAGAACTTTTTTATACCAAACAATATCATGAAACTCTTGAACATTAACTCCGCTTAATTCACTTTGAAAACAAAACGGCACAGTAATCTTTTGATCAAATTTTTTTGATGCTTGTTTTTTGTACCACCGCTCTTTTAAACCTATATTAAAATCATCAAATTTAAAATCCCATTCTCCATTAAGATTTATCCAATTATCTGCTCTTACAAATTGCGGTCTAGGGTATTCCGGCCTAGGTATATTTTCTTTACCTAATTTTTCCATGAGAAAAAAAGAATTATTATAAATAAAAATTTAACCAAATTTAATATTAATAAAAAATTCTGGAGAGAAAATAAAGAATTTTTCAAAGTTTATAGAACTTCTATGGAAAAATGAACCGATTGGAATTAACCCTCTCTGCAATTAAGGGTACGCCCGAGAAGATACCCTTTAACCCATTTATTATGCACCTTGCAGCCAGCTTGAACAATATCGATTATAATCGCGAATACTGCCAAAACCCCGAAATTTTGGCTAAAGCCCAAATAAAATGCTCTGATTTTTTTGGAATTGATCATGTGAATGTATCTACAGACGCATACCGCGAAGCTAACGCGTGGGGCGTGGAAATAAATTGGAAGAGTCATACTCCTGTAGCAAAAACTTACTTGAAAATTGATGAATTTGACTCACTCGAAATGCCTGATTTAAATTCAAATAAAAGAATAATAAATAGGGTTAACGCTGTCAAACTATTGAGCGAAAAAGTTGGAGGTGAACAATGCATTATCGGATGGATAGAGGCTCCCTTTGCTGAAATTTGCTGCCTATTCGATTTAGTAAATGTTCTGATGTTATGTAAGCATCAAGATTGGGAACAAAGAATAAAAAATCTCATCTCTCGGATATTACCTGTTCAAAAAGAATTTGCAAAAATGCAAATTGAGGTTGGAGCGAATATTATTGGCGCTGGCGATTCTGCTATATCTCAAATTGGTCCAATGCGATATGAAAAATGTTGTTTAAAGACAACAAAAGAATTATTTGATTTCATTCAAAAGGATGTTCCTATATTGTATCACATTTGTGGTGATAATTCCGTAATAGATAAAGAAGGCAGAGACATGCTTAAGTTAGTATCAAGTACAAATGCGGCAATTTTGGATTTAGATTATCAAGTAGATTTGAAATTAGCTAAAGAGAAGATCGGGAAAAGTAATTGTATTAGAGGAAATACTAATACACAGATATTGGGAAGTATTACTTATTCAATTAGCGATGTTATTCGTGAAGTTGGAAAAACAGTTGAATTAGGAAAGCCAGATGGATTGTTTATGTATGCCGCAGGATGTGAGTGGCCCTGGGAACCATTAACTATGGCAAGCAGAAATTTAGGGATAGCAAAAACCTTAGTAGAGAAATTTGGAAAATATTAATATTGAACTTTTGAGTTAATTTTATAAAGATTTAAGTTAATTTTTTTAAATATTAAAGAAGTGAATTGATTAAATATGAAAATTGATATTGATGTTTTAAAAAAGTTAGAGAAGTCAATTGATACTAATAATCCAGAAAAAGGAGAAGTACCAATAAAAATTTTAGGTTACGGTGAAATAAGCCTCGTTTTTGAGCTTTTAAATGATCCAGAGAATATAGCGTATAAAAGAATTCCAATTTTTGATAATGAAAAGCAAGTTAAAAGACATATCTGGGCATATAATGAATATAATAGGATCTTAAAAGAAGATGTAGGATTAAATCTTCCTGAGTACGATGTAGCATGGTTCAAAGATGACGAAGGAAAAATTCAATTTTATTGTGTCCAAGAAAAAATCCCATCAGAATCCGTGGGAAATATTGTAATTCACCAATTGAATAATCAAGATATTAATACTTCAATCCTTCTTGTAATGAAAGAAATGAAGAAAGTATGGTCTTATAGCAAAAACCATAAGATAATAGATTTAGGACTAGATGGTCAAATATCTAATTTTTCAATTATAGGCTATGATCCTAATAATCCTAAAGTGGATTTGAGTACAAAATTAATATATTTGGACACAAGTACTCCTATGTTTAGGATTAATGGTATAGAAGCAATGGAAGCAGTATTGTTTTTAAAAAGTACTCCATGGTTTTTGAGCCCACTCGTAAAAGCAGCATTTCTTGATGAAGTTATTGATCGTTATTATGATTGGCGGCTGGTAACTATTGATCTAATCGCTAATTTTTATAAAGAGCAAAGATCAGAACTTATTCCAGGAATAATTAGACTAATTAATAAATTTTTTAAAGACGAAGCAAGTGAATTCAATATGGAACCAATTACATTTATAGAAGTCGATAAATATTATAAAAATGATAAGATGATCTGGGTAATTTTTCAAAACGCAAGGAAAATTGATAGATACATTAAAACTAAGTTAACTCATAAAAAATATAATTTCTACTTACCTGGAAAAATTCAAAGGTAGATAATTAAACAGCTTGTAAAAGAGGTTGTAATCTTGATTAGAGCATTTTTAGCAATCGAATTAAAAGACAAAAACACGATAGAGAAAATTCAGGCTTTTTCATCTCGATTAAAACAAAATCAGCCTAAACTTAAAGTAATAAAACCAGAAAACCTTCACATGACTGTAAAATTTTTGGGAAATATTTCTGAATCCATGGCACCAAAAATTTATGAAATTTTGAAAGAAGATGTAAACGAAAGCATGTTTCAAGGAAAAACTATTGAATATAGTCTTAGAGGGGTAGGTCAATTTAACAAATTCTCTGTTTTATGGGTAAAACTTATTGGAGATGTTCAATTTTTACAACAAATTAAAAATGCTGTAGAACAACTCTTATCTGAGCGATTGAAAATTCAAAAAGATAAAAGAACGGGATTCAAACCGCATCTTACGATAGGAAGATTGAGGAGGGATAAAGTAAATTATAAAACTTTTGATGTGCTAAAAAAAATAATTAACGAGAATAAAAATTTCGAATTTGGACCTTTCAATGTAAGCCAGGTAAAACTAAAGAAATCTGTTTTAACGCCTACAGGGCCGATATATTCCGATTTGGTATTTTAAATGAATAAAAAACCTATTAAAGCAATTATATGGGATTTGGACGGTACCTTAATACATTTTAAAATTAACTCGGTTAAAGCTCGAAGGAAGGCTATTAAAGTATTAAGAGATTATGGGATACCAAAGGAAAACCTTTCCATTGAAATGCCTATTTTAGAAACTGTTAAAATCTCCAGAGTAATATTTAATGAGTTAGGGTTTTCTTCCGAAAAAATTAAAGAAATTATTAACGAAGTGAATAACGCCGTAATTCAAGTCGAACACGAAGCTGCCATTAAAGCGACTTTAACTCAGGGTATAGACCAAGTTTTAGAGTTTGCAAAAAAGAAAAGACTTAAACAAGCTGTTTTTACATATAATACTCATAACAACGCAAGAATTTCACTGGAAACAGCAGGCATCTTTCACTACTTTAAAGTTATAGTCGGTCGTGACGATACTAAAAATCTTAAACCGCACCCAGATCATTTAAAACACATATGTGAGAAAATAGATGTAAAACCTGATCAAATTGTTGTTATAGGGGATACCGGGCGAGATATTGAAGCAGCGATTAACATAGGATCGCGTTCTATCGCTTTAAACACTAAAATTCCAAATTACTTGAAAAGAGAATTTTTCAAGAAAGCTAATAAAATTATCGAACCAGAAGAAATTCCATCTAAATTAATTGAAACCCTTGAACAATTTTTATAAACTAAAAATTATTATAACCAATAATTAAACAATTGAAAAAGAGGTATCAAATATGAAAGAATATAGAATTGAAGTTTTTAAAGGATCTTTAACCACCGGTAAAATTAAAAAAAGGTTAGAGGAAGAATTAAATGAAATAGCTGCAGAAGGGTGGGAATTATTGTTAATAGAGGGTGCTTTTCACGTTTGGGTAAGAGAAAAATAAGAAAAACAATATTACAAGATTTATCGAATAGAACGAGCTATTAAACATGTTAATAAATGCGATTGCTATACCCATCGTATCATTTTCTTTTTCATAGAGAGTAAAATCATCGAACCAAAAGAAATTCCATCTAAATTAATTAAAACCCTTAAAAAATTTTTATAAACTAATAAAAATAAATTATAAATACAATTTAATCAATTATTGAAATAATTTTAATTAAATATTTAATTTATTAAATCATGAATATTACTTTCAAATTAGACATTTTGAAACCACACAGTCCCGATAACGAACTGATAGGCCGAACTTTAATGGAAACTGAGGACGTTACATTCGTGCAGATTAAAACAGACGAGATAGACCAAAAAACGACCTCAATTTTTTTAACCATAAAAGGTACTGAAAACCTTACTTTGGATTCAATAAGGGATATTTTAGAAAGCATGAACTGTGCCCTGCATTCGGTTGATGAAGTTATTATTGAAAGATAAAAATTTTAATATAACAAAATCCATAATAAGAATTCTATTCATTTAAGGTTCTGTTTAAAGGATACCGTTTATATATAAAAATGTCAACACAAAACCCTCCAAATGTGGTAAAAATTCTCCAAGAGCAAGGAGAGATCAACGACGAATTAGACTACGCTATAATGAGTTATGTGATTAAAAATAGAGGAGCGGGGTACACTGCGTGTCAACCGCAGCTTGTTGAGCTTGAGGGCGATAAAAAAGCGATTAAAATGAATCTTGATAGTACTTTTATAGATAAAGATAATCAATTGATGGGATTGGGGATTGTTGGCGTCTTATATATAGATTTAGACAATCTACAAGTTATTTACAGC
>JAUWZT010000073.1 GCA_030615145.1 Promethearchaeota archaeon
ATAAACTCTCCAATCTTAATTGCCAAATTATCAGGAACTGAAAAGCCGTAAAAATCACTGCCGATCCCAACATAATCAATTCCTACAAGATTCACTATATAATCAACGTGATCAAGCCAATTTTCTAAAGTGCTTGTTCCACTGCTCGTTAAAAATCCCGAAACTGCACAAACGCCTATATACCCACCTTTTTCCGCAAGGGCTTTGAGAAAATCGTCATCTTTTCCTCTTTTATGTTCGTATACACTTTTTGCCGATGTGTGAGAAGCTATAATTGGATCTTTAGAATTCTCTAAAGCATCCATTGATGTTTGAGGGCCGCAATGAGATATGTCAACAATTGCTCCAAGCTCATTAATTTTGTGAACGACTTCGATACCAAATTCTGTTAAACCTCTATCTCTTATAGCAATACATCCTGTGCCAACTGCAATTTTTTTATTATAAGTTAATTGCATTATTCTGAATCCAACCATATAATTGAGCTCAACCATGTTAATATCTTTGCCGATATGTTCCATACTTTGAACATTTAAAATTATCCCTTTTTTTCCCTCTTTATATGCTCTTTCAATATCGGCTCCCTTTAACACTTTAATAAACAAATCTGGTCGATTTTCTAACATATATGTCATATAAGAGAAGTTATGAAAAACACCATCAAAGGAATACGGTTTTGAATACATTGGTCCAAGCGTCCAACTTATGCAATTCACTCCACTTTCTTTCCATGCTTCGACATATTTAGAATAGTATTCATCGTCATTAACCACATTTCTCGCAAATTTCATTATTAAAATAGGGATTATATCCCAGGGATTCATGTCCTGAGCTAACATCTCATCATTAGCCTTAATAATGTCATCTGACCATAATAGAGGCCCATGACTAAGGGTGTCAATAATGATACTTGACTCTAAAATTTCATTTAACCTATTGTTTATTTCATTCATAATGCTACCTTTGTTTTGTATATTATATAAAATTAGTATATAAATTTCAAAAAAAATTAATTTAAGTTATGAATCTTTTTTAATCCATTTAATAAGTTTTTTATTAAACTCATCTGGTTCTTCAAGTTGAGGAGTATGTCCACTTTTTTCGAACAGATAGTAAGATAATTTTGGTAATTTTTCTATCTCAGCGTCCCATTGGAAGTGAGGAACCATATAGTCGTGCTTACCCATCGCAACAAATATGGGTATATTATTCAGATTTGAATCTTTTGCTATATCGTAGGTTTTAAAAAGTACTCCTTCTAATTTGCCAGCTATTTTTGCATTTACCTTTACACCTTCCCAAATCCATGAGCAATCGTATTTAGGATCATACCAATAAAATGGAGCATTATTAACGTAATTCTGAATCATCATCTCGCCAGGAGACAGATCCCTAAGATCCTCCATTTTATGAGTTTCTGATAATCGTTTATGAATACTTTTTCTTTCTTCGGATGCATTATTTGTCCAGTATTGCCTAGAAGCTTTAAGGTTTTTGCGCATACCGTTTGGTGGTGCTCCAATCACGATGACATGGGATGTATGTTGAGGATATTTACGAGCATATTCAAGGGCCAGATTTCCATGTATAGAGTGTCCTAATACACAAATTTTTGGAATGTCTAGAGCTTTACGAATCTGTTCAACATCGTCCGAAAACATATCTATAGTTACTTCGTTCAAGTCAACTGGTTCATCAGTTGGAACAAATCCTCTTGTATCTGTAAAAATGAATTTGAAATGTTTTCTTAATTCTTGAGAGAATGTACGAGGATAATATATCGCTGAACCTATAACCAAACATGGTATTCCACTTCCCTCTATTACATACGACAATTTATAACCGTCTACAGAAACAAAATTTGACATTTTTATTTCACTTTTATACTTAATATTTATTTTAGTTTAACTTGGAATTGTTATCTAATATAATTACATGAACTATTAATATTTATTTTGGATTTTTTTTATAATCCTTAATATATTATCGTTTAGCGCAAAACTCCTTTAATCTTATGTTACGATTATTTCTTCAAGTATAGAAATGTACATATTTATGGAAATTATATAGATTTTTAAGAAAAGAAAAATTTTGACAACTATGGCAGATCCTCAAGTTATAATGGAGATGACATTCAGTGTTATCTATTTAATTTATATCTGTGTTATTGTAATTCTAATGTCCAAAAACATGAAAAATGTAAATCGAAAAGAAATCGTTACAGCAAAAAGAATATTATTAGCATTTATAGCGCTATTAATAGGTGATTTAGGGCATGTAGGTGCTCGATTAATCGATTTTTTCTCTGTAGAGGTAGAAATGAATTATGTTATTTTAGGAATCGGATCTCTCTTTGAAATGGTTGGTTTAATCTTTCTTTTTATGCTTTTCACAGATGCTTGGCGGGTACAATTTAATCATCCGAAAAATTTACTGTTTAAAGTATTAATTGGTATCGGAATAGTTGGATTGATCATATTTGTATTTCCTCAAAATCAATGGA
The DNA here is from genome assembly GCA_030615145.1 of Promethearchaeota archaeon. Taxonomy (GTDB): domain Archaea; phylum Asgardarchaeota; class Lokiarchaeia; order Sigyniarchaeales; family SOKP01; genus SOKP01. Next base: position 2,504 of record JAUWZT010000073.1, read on the forward strand.
CAGCTCAATCAACTCCTTACGAATGGTTAGTAATCCGAAATATTCCATGGTTAATACAAGGAGTCGCGTTATCAATATAAATATTTCGAGACGCAAAAGCGGTTGATGATAAACAATTAGTTAGAATTGGAATTTACATCTTTGTTTCGTATTTTTTCTACATGCCAGTGATCTTCTTCGGAGAGTTAGCCCCAATGCTTGGAATGCTCATGATAATAGGAACAATTGTTTTTATGTTGTGGCAATATACATCCTATAGTCGCTTTTTCAAGAAGAGAGAATAATAAATTAAAATTTCTTCTCTATTTTTTTTATACCATTTTTTTAGGGTCTAAAAGCTCGTCTAAATTATCAATTTTTAAACCCATTTCTTTAATAACTACTTTACAAGTTTTGCCTTCTTTATACGCCCGTTGAGCAATTTCAGAACATTTATCGTACCCTATTATAGGTGTTAAATTAGTAACAATCATTAGCATTTGGTCTAAATTCATATTGATTTGTTCAGTATTTGCTTTTAAGCCAATTAAGCATTTACTAATAAATGAATTAATGCCCCCTATTAAAATTTCAATTGATTCAAGAACATTTACAATCATTACAGGTTTACAGACATTTAAATCTAAAATGCTTCCATACATTTCTCCACTCGTGACAACTGAATCATTTCCGATAACTTGAAGGCATACTTGTATTAAAGCTTCAGATTGAGTAGGATTTATTTTTCCAGGCATAATAGACGAACCAGGTTCGTTTCGTGGCAAGATTAATTCTGAAAGACCAGCTCTAGGACCACTACCCATCCATCGAATATCGTTTGCCATTTTTAAAAGAGATAACGCTAAAAGCCTTAGGTTACTACTGGCATTAGCTATTGTATTATGCGAGGATATCCCCTCTGCTTTCACAGGATTGATTTTAAATGAAAGAGATGTTATTTTAGAAAGATGAGATACCGTAAATTTAGCAAAGTCTTTATGAGCGTTTAATCCAGTTCCCAAAGCAGTACCACCAATAGGAATATAATACAATTCCTCCAATACATTTTTTAATCGTTCAATATTAATTTCGATTTGTCTCTTGTAAACATTAAATTCTAAAGATAACGGTATTGGAATGGCGTCTTGTAAATGAGTTCTTCCAACTTTAACGATATCTTCAAATTCATTAATTTTATCTTCCAAAACTTCTTTTAATCTGTTTAATACGGGAATTAATTTTTGGACCAAATTTATTGTAGATATGTGCATTGTACTCGGGATTACATCGTTAGAAGATTGCCCTTTATTCACATGATCGTTTGGATGGATCGGATGTTTTTTACCCATAGGAAAGCCTAATATTTGAGTAGCTCTATTAGCCAATACTTCATTCATGTTCATGTTTGTTTGAGTACCACTTCCAGTTTGATAGATATCAATTGGGAATTGATCGAGATATTTCTCTTCGTCTAAAATCTCGTTAACTGCTTGTAGGATCACATCTCCTTTTTCTTTATCAATCAACCCTAATTCCATATTTGTTAATAAACAGGCTTTTTTAAGCTGTGCTAACGACATTATAAATACTTTAGGGAACATTTTTCCACTAATTTGAAAATTCTGGATTGCTCTTTGAGTATTTACACCCCAATATTTGTTAATAGGAACTTCCACTTCCCCTAAAATATCTTTTTCGATGCGGTAATTCAAAATTTAAACCAACCATAAAATGTTTATTTATAAGCTTATTAGAAATAGGGTAGTAAAAAAAGTTTATATTAATATTCAATAGATTTTCTTCAGCTTTCAAATTAAAAAGAATGAAAAAGACTTAAGAAGTTAAAGCACTTACAATTTCTTCAAAATATTTAAAAATCGTGGAGTAATGCCCATCGTTTGGATAAAATTTTCCTTCACAATTTGGAATTGCTTTACACATACCACGTCCCATAGCAACAGGTACAGCTTCATCCACTTCTCCATGCCATATATACACTTTAAGTTTTGGAGATATATCTTCAGGGTTAAAACCCCAAGGTTTTGCATATAATTTCCCTTCGTAAAATACTCCTTTATTTCCTAGACGAAATGCTTCTGCGCTTTCTCTAATAAAAAGAGAAAGTATTTTAGGATCGTCCATAACTTCCCTATCTGGTTCTGGAAACTTTTTAATAGTTTCCCTCATCTTCCTTTCTGCTTTTTCTAAATCTTTCAAACCTCGAGATTGAAAAGATATCATCAATTTAAAAAGCCATGGCATTCTTCGAATAACAAAAGAAAATCTGCGAATACTTTTTATTTTTTCTTCTACTTCGAGATCCATTGGTCCTAAACCGCTAATAATACCACAAGTCGTTAAACGCTCAGGAATTTTATATGCACACGCTGCAGCATATGGACCACCCCCTGATATTCCTTCAATAGCAAATTTGTCTATTCCTAAAGCGTCAGCTAACTCAACCACATCATCTGGCCAGTCTAAAATGGTACGGTCTTTTTTGAAATCTGAAAGCCCCATTCCTGGTCTATCGATTCCAATAAGTCTAATATTATTTTGAACAACTCTATCCGCAAAAATAGCAACTTCTAAACGAGAACCTGGGAAACCGTGGAAGTGAAATAATGTTTTTGCTTCTGGATTACCTAAATCCGCTAGTCATAATTATACTTATTTTGTTTTTAATCTATTTAAAGATTTTTTTCCAAATAAAATGTATAACTTCTTTGCTAAACCTTTAATAACGGGTGGGGCATTAAAAAATAATTATAAAAAGATGTGCCCGCACCAATAATTATTAAATCGTAAAACAATCTTGAAATCCCTCTTTTAGTTTTATTATTCTAAGTCTTTAGAATATTATTATCACGTTGTTCATTTAAATTAATTGCTTATTATCGATAAAGTGCCCAGCTGAGTTCAAAATAGAATCCCTCTTAATTCGGATCATGTTAATCCTTAAAAAATTTGATGTAATTAATACATAAAAGGGAAAAGAATCCCATAATAATCATATAGGTAAAATTTTTATTAAAGTTGAGTTTATACTTAAACATAAATCTTTGACATAATAATAAAAATAAAATAAGAGAAAGAGAGAAAATTGGCTCAAAAAAATATTTATGAGTATGATGCTAAAAAGCTCTTAGCGAGCGAATTACCAAAATATTATCCAGAATTCAAATACCATAACAAGTTAGTGATTATTGACAGCGAAACTGACTTAGAGAAAGCAATCTCAGATAATCCTTGGATAAAAACAGAAAAAGTTGTAGTTAAACCTGACCAACTTTTTGGAAAAAGAGGGAAGGCAAATCTACTCTTGTTAGATGCAAATTGTGATGAAATGAAAGATTTCTGCCATAGCAATTTGGATAGGGTCTGCGAAATTGGGAACGTGAGGGGCACATTGAAGCGTTTACTTGTCGAACCTTTCATTCCTCACGAAAAAGAATATTATGTTTCTATCACAACCGAAAGAGAGGGTGATGTGATCCATTTCAGTTTCGAGGGGGGCATTTACGTGGAAGAAAATTGGGATAAAGTCATTCACATACCAATACCTCTTGGAACTGATATTAAAACCTTTGATTTAGAGAGTAAACTGCCGGATTTAGGTGCCTCTAAAGGCGTTTTAATTCCATTTATTAAGGGGCTTTATCAGGTGTTTATGGATCAAGATTTTACTTTTCTTGAAATCAATCCATTCGCAATCACTAATGATAACAAAGTGGTTCCTTTAGATGTTAAAGCTAGATTAGATGATACTGCTATGTTTCTTCACGCGGATACGTGGGGAAATCCTAACAACCCGATTGAATTTCCAGCTGCTTTTGGACAAACTATGTCTGAAAAAGAAGCGTACATACGGGAGTTAGATGAAAAAACAGGGGCTTCCCTCAAATTAAAAGTTTTGAATCCAGCTGGTCGAGTTTGGACTATGGTAGCTGGAGGAGGGGCTTCAGTTATCTATACCGATACGATCGTGGACTTAGGATATGGAGATGAATTGGGGAATTACGGAGAATACTCTGGAAACCCATCACGGGAATATACCGAAATCTATGCCCAAACTATTATAGAACTCATAACAGAAACTCCTGATCCTGCAGGGAGATCAAAATATCTCATAATTGGTGGAGGAATTGCTAATTTCACAGATGTAAAGGCTACCTTTACTGGAATCGTTAGTGCCATCAAGAATTCAGTTGAAAAACTGAAAAAAGCCAAAGTTAAAATTTACGTGCGAAGAGGTGGACCTAACGAAAAGCAAGGACTTGAACTTATGAAGCAAGTTGGAGAGGAGACTGGTATTCCGATTGAAGTATACGATAGATACACTCATATGACTAGGGTTGTTGATTTAATAAAAAAAGCAGAAGAAGCAGGAGGGGCTTAAAATGGAAGATTATGAACTTTTTAATAGGAATACACAAGCGATAATCTACGGACTTCAAAGGAATCCTATCCAAAGAATGCTTGATTTTGATTTTGTGAGTAAAAGAGAAAAAGAATCAGTAGCAGCAATAATTAGACCTACTCAGAATGCTGCAATTAGTTATCACAAGGTTTTTTATGGGAATAAAGAAATAGTTGTACCTATTTATAAAACGCTTGATTTAGCCATGAAAAACCACCCTAACGCTGATGTGATGATAAATTTTGCTTCCTTTAGATCCTCGTATGAAACTAGTAAAGAAGCTCTTGAATCTGATACAATTCGCACAGTTGTTATCATCGCTGAAGGCATTCCTGAAAGACAGAGTCGAAAATTAATAAAAATCGCAGAAGAGAGGAAGAAGAATATTATTGGTCCAGCTACCGTAGGAGGAATTGTAGCGGGGGCTTTTAAAATTGGAAATACAGCAGGAACTTTAGAAAATATTAAACTTTCCAAACTATATCGACCAGGTTCAGTTGGCTTCGTCTCAAAATCAGGTGGCTTAAGCAACGAAATGAATTTTATGATAAGTCAAACAACCGATGGCGTATTTGAAGGCATTGCTATCGGGGGTGATAGATATCCTGGTTCAAGATTAATTGATCATCTAATGCGATACGAAGCAAACCCTAAAATTAAAATGCTAGTAACTTTAGGAGAGATAGGTGGAACTGACGAATATGCGATAGTAGACGCATTAAAAAACGGAAAGATAACAAAACCTATAGTTGTGTGGGTAACAGGGACAGCAGCAAAACTGCTGCCGAAGGGATTGCAGTTTGGTCATGCGGGGGCTATGGCAGATAGCGCAAGAGAAACTGCTGACGCTAAGAATCGCGCATTAAGAGAGGCTGGTGCTATCGTTCCAGATTCATACGAAGATTTTGACAAAGAAATTAGAAAAACATTTGAAAATTTAAAAAAGGAAGGCAAAATTGACCCCATTGAAGAATTTGTACCTCCAGAAGTTCCACTGGACTATAATACTGCGATTCGTTTAGGAAAAGTAAGAAGACCGACCGATGTAGTTGTAACTATTTCAGATGATAGAGGTGATGTGCCAACTTTTGCTGGTGTTGGATTAGACAAAATAATCAGAGAAAACAAATCAATTGGGTATGTGATTGGTCTTTTATGGTTCAAAAGAGAGTTACCAGAGTTTGCTCAACAATTTATCGAGATGGTAATTAAATTGACAGCCGACCACGGACCCGCGGTTTCAGGAGCTCACAACGCAATTATCACAGCACGCGCAGGTAAAGATTTAATGGCGTCGCTTGCTTCAGGAATTCTCACGATCGGCCCGAGATTCGGTGGAGCAATCTCAAACGCAGCTAAATACTTCAGGGAAGCTTTGCAAAAAGGGATGACCCCCTTAGAATTTATGGGTTATATGAAAGATGTCGTGAAGATTAACATCCCTGGAATCGGCCATAGAATAAAATCAGTTCAAAATCCTGATGTACGAGTTCAATTATTGAAAGAATTTGTCTTTAAAAACTTTGAAAAACATCCCCACCTTGATTACGCTCTAGAAGTAGAGAAACTTACCACCTCCAAAAGAAATAATTTAATATTGAATGTAGATGGATGTATCGGGATTACTTTCTTAGACCTCTTAGAAAATCTGGATTTTATTAAAGAGGAAATTGAAGATGTAATATTCAGCGAAGCTCTAAACGGATTATTTGTACTTGGAAGATCAATTGGAATGATGGGACATGTGTTTGATCAGAAACGTCAACGCGCAGGCCTCTATAGACAACCTTGGGACGAAATTCTATTTTCGGATTAACCTCCTCATCAAACTCAACGCAGGGAATGTATTGATGGAAATAAAAATATTTTTTTACAATAATAATTAATAATTAGAAATCGAAAGGAAATATTTGATTAACTTATAATTAATCAAAAAATTGTAATATCACGAGTACCAAAAAAAAAAAATAGAAAAGTAAAAAGCAAAAAGTAAAAGAAATAGGGAAAATAAAAATGGATGAGATTATTGAAAATGCGAAAATCCACTTTGGAAACCTTGTAAAAGATCAGTTAGAAAGAGTAGAGCGAATGAAAAAAGCTGGAGATTGGGTTGATTACACAACGAAAAAACCAATTATCATCGGACTCGTTGGGGGGGATGGTATCGGCCCATTTATTACAAAACACGCGCAAGCCGTTCTAGAATTCTTGTTAAAAGAAGAGATAGAGAATGGAAGAGTTGAGCTTCGAGTAATTGAAGGACTGACGATTGAAAATAGAGCAAAAGTAATGAAAGCGATCCCTGATGATGTGTTAGTAGAAATAAAAAAATGCCATGTTTTATTAAAGGGGCCTACTACAACACCGCGAAAAGGGGATAAATGGCCAAACATCGAAAGTGCAAATGTAACCATACGTCGTGAATTGGATCTATTTGCAAATGTTCGCCCAGTTAAAGTACCTGAAAAAAATATCGATTGGATGTTTTTCAGAGAAAATACTGAGGGAGCTTATGTATTAGGTTCTAAAGGTATTAACATCACTGATGATTTAGCCTTTGATTTTAAGGTCATTACATCGCAAGGAGCAGAAAGAATTATCAGATTAGCCTTTGATTATGCTAAAAAGAACAATATTAACAAGGTCACAGTGGTTACCAAAGCAAACGTTGTAAAAGCTACTGATGGGAAATTCCTTGCTTTAGCAGAGGAAGTGGCAAAAGATTATCCCGAAGTAGAATGGGACGATTGGTATATCGACATTATGACGGCTAAGCTAGTAGATCCAGCAAGACAAAGCCAATTTAGAGTTTTTGTCGCTCCGAACCTTTATGGGGATATCATTACTGACGAGGCAGCTCAGATTCAAGGAGGCGTTGGAACTGCGGGCTCTGCGAACATTGGAAAACAATATTCTATGTTTGAAGCAATTCACGGTTCAGCCCCCCGTATGGTAGAAGAGGGAAGAGCACAATACGCTGATCCTTCGAGTATTATCAAAGCAGCGGCTTTACTTATGAACCATATAGGATTTGCTGAAAAAGCGAAAAAACTCGAAATGGCGCTTGATATTTGTGCAACGCTAGAAAAGAAACTAACAATTACTGGCCGAGATAACGGAGCTACTGGCGAAGAATTCGCAAAGTATATCATGGATACCCTTACAGACCCACAATTAGAAAAACATTTTAAAGAATATAGTAAATAATATGAAAAGATACTTTAAATAACAAACTTTTTTTAATTTTTTTTAATAATAAAATAGCTTATAGTACTATAAATAAATCTAATTTATAGATATACTTGGTTCATTTTCTTAATAATAAAATCTTAATCTTGAAATGAATAAATATTTAAGGTTAAATAACTAGTTTTATAATAGTGACTGATTATGAGTAATATTACTAAAAAAGAATTACACAATCTCATTGAACGAATGCCAGATGATTTTACATTGGAGGATTTACAGTATCGTCTTTTTGTTCTTCAAAAATTAAAAAAGGCAGAATATCAATTAAAGCAAGGAATAAAAACCTCTACACTAGATGAGACGAAAGAATTAGTAAAAAAATGGAATTAGATTGAAATAATATTTCCAATTCCATCCCGAATCAATAAAAATGAAACCCTTTGGTATGCAAATCTTAAGAAATTTGTTAGAGTTATAGTTTTTCCCAATTTTGGAAAGAAAGTTTAGGGATTCTCTCATAATGTCTTACATTTCTAGTTATCAAGGTCTCTTTATGATGAATAATTATACTTCCAATCAATTCATCATAATCTCCAATTATTTCTCCTTTTTTTCTCAAATCTGCTGAGATTTTAGCGTAGATTTTCATAATTGTTAAATTCAAATTTAAAACTTCCACTTTTTTAAGAAAATGTTCAATTTTTGTAATATTCTCTTCTATTTTAGTAGATAGATATGCTCCTTTATATAGCTCTCCCACATTTATGATCGTAGTCTTTAATTTAGTTTCATTTTCCTCATAATTACTGAGGATTTCAATAATTTTTGGAGCTTCACGAAAATAACCTATTATAAAATCAGTGTCAAGAATAACCATTTTAATTACTCTTTATAATCTTAAAGTTCAATATCTCTTGAAACATTACCTTTCAAACGGTCTTTATAAAGAATTTTTTCTATTTTTTCCCAATCTTCAGAGTTACCTTCAAGATCTTCATTTAAATTATTTTTTTTTTCATTTATTAGTCGAAGAATAAAATTCGAAATAGACTCGTCTTTTTGTTTCAAATCTGTTATCTTCTTATAAACATCTTCAGAGATGTCTATTGTTTTTTGTGTCATTATCTAGTTTTAATAAATAATTTTTAATATTTAATTCTATTGATACAAAATCATTTAAAATACAATATGGTCTGAATCTGCTAAAAATGATCATAGAAATATAGTAAAAAAAAAATAATATATTAGAAAGTTGGAAAATTTTTAATTCCCTTTTTTTGCTGCCTTCTTAGCTCTGCTATCTAAATATCTTTGTCTCATCTTCTTAGGTTTTGTAGCGTATATTAATATATTTAGTATTGCTGCAAAAAGTAATATAACTCCAGTAACTATATATGAAATCCTACTAATTCTATCTGTAAAAGGATGACTAGCTAGACCAAAAAGCATTGAAGCTACAATTAATACAACGATAAAAACAATAAGATGACCTCTAAATAATTTCCCATCTGAAATATCAAGGGTAATCGAAGGTGTGCCAGTCCCTTCTGAAACAGTTGGTTTTCTATAAGCATAAATGAGAAGTATTATACCTAATATCAGAAAAGTTATCCCTATTGCCCAATACTAGACCGGCATTCCTGGGAAAAAAAAAACAACTGAAATAACCTCAGCAACAAACAGGAGTATAAAAATTATAGCAATTGCTAGAATTCCTTTAGAAATTTCTTGTTTCGCACTCATATCAATCAAAATCTATTATTATTTTTAAAATTAAAATTAAGATTAACTGAATATTGTTTTTTACATATATAAATTTTTTAAAAAAAGAGGTTACCATTAACATCTGAGTGGGGTTTATCATTCTCATAGTACAATCAATAATTATTATTACAAATCCCAAATTAATTATTAAAATAATGTAAAGAATACTTTTAGAATGGTTTGTATTTATGAAAAAAAAGAAAGTAAAAATTGTTTTGTTCTTATTATTTTGCTAAACCTAAATATTCTAAAGCTTTATTCTTAATTCTCTCCATCGTGGGTGTATCTGTAGTTTCTTCTAAGTAATTAATTGTAAAGGTTAATTTTCCAGCGACTGTTACTGCCGGAATAACCAGTTCGATGTACGGAGTACCTGATGTAATAAAGATAAAACGATCCAATTCTAACGAACCATACTTAGTAGGGTAATCTAATTGACCCAGATTTGTTACTGCTAATCCAGGCATGCTTGGAATTTGTTTTTTTGCCCGTTTATTAACTATATTTTTTTCATCGTTGCTAAAGGTATGAATTTTGTCATATCTACTGAAATTCGAGGGTACATTTTTGCCCATAAAGCTGAATGATTTAGCGTCTACGAGAGTCTTATCAATGAGGCTTGTTATAACTGCAAATTTAAATACTTTGTTAATGTCGAGTTTTTCTCTTACTTTTTTTCCGAAGGTCTTAGTGTTTTCCCAAAAATCTTTTTTTGGATTATAAGATAATTTAAATTGAAATCCAGCTACGTAAAATCCAAAATGTTCGCCTACAGGTTTTCTATATAGTTTGCGTGTATTCACCGGTAACAAAATGTTTTGCCTTCCTCCTTTGAATGGCCCTCGGATAGAGCGTCGTGCTGCTAGAAACGCAGTGTTAAGAGCTGAATTCACTGTTACTCCTTGTTGATGGCATTTTTCAACGAGATATGATGTTTCTTTTTCGTTCAATTCCACTGAAATAATATTGAAATTAAAACTATCCCAATATGCCCTAAAGATATTATCCTCATCCTCCTCGTCGAAAACAACTTTTACATTTTGCCATTTTTTGTTCATAGTATTGATTGCAAACATTATAGCTTTTCCAATCGTTACATTCGTTGGGAAGTTTTCAAGGGTTGCTAACGGGGGTTCTGACAATTCTTGAGTCTCTCGACCTGGATTTCCTATGTATAATAAGAGATCTCGAGCTAAAATGGCTAAAGAGGTTCCATCACATATTGCATGATGACAAATGATAATAATTTCAGAAATTTCGGGTGATTGTAATAATACAAAGCGGACTAGTGGTCCTTTTTCTAGCTCAAAACGGATTTTATAATCATTCAAGAGTTCATGATGCCAATCTTTATCCGAAGTATGTTGCACTACCTTTAACGGATTTTCAGGAACATTCTCCGTGGTATACCAAGCATCATAATTTTCATCAAGATAAATTCGAGCTCCCACCAATGGATGCTGTTGCCTTACTTTATTTAATGCAATTCTTAAATTTTCTTCTGAGATAAATCCTTTGACTCGAGCGACTATAGATATTGTATGGGTAGGTGCCCTAAAGAATCTCCTCTCAAAAGAGTTTAATTTTCTTTTCAATTTTTTATATTGCGTAATTTTTTACACCTCATATTTTATTCTTTCATTGATTTTGAACTTTCAGGATCAATGAAAGTCAATGAATAATAAATAGTTTAAGTATAAAAATGTTTTCATTATTTATGAGATTTCATTTTTTGTGAAAAGGTTTTTATATTAGAAAAACTATATTATCATTAAGAAATGCCTACAAATAATAAGAATAAACACATTT
>JAUWZT010000148.1 GCA_030615145.1 Promethearchaeota archaeon
AGGTCCACACTCCACATCTCCCTTGGGTTATCCCCAAGGGATTCGGTTTGATCTGTTCCGCTTTCGCTCGCCGTTACTAACGGAATCACGATTGTTTTCTTTTCCTCCTGGTACTAAAATGTTTTACTTCCCAGGGTTCCCTTTCCCTGACGGGAATCTTGCGGATTATTGGGCCGCAAGCGGATGTCCGATTCGAGAATCTCGGGGTCAACGTCTACATGCGACTAACCCGAGCTTATCGCAGCTTGTCACACTCTTCATCGGTGCCCAAGCCAAGATATCCACCAAATAGCGTAGGCGTATTGGCGTCTACTTAAGGAAAGATTCAGATTGCTTGTGAAAAGACTTGTGTATTCAGAGACTATATATATTTGAAAATTGAAATTTTAATTGAGACGAAAATATTCTATATTATATCTATGGGGAGTATGTTCTTATGAGCACGCTTTTCGTTTTTTTTCGTTTCAGTTAGTTTTTGTTCGTTTCTGTTTGTTTTTGTTCGCTTCGTGTTCGTGCTTGGCCCGGAGCCCTTAAACAACCGAGGAATTGGTCGTTTTAGGCACTCATTTCCTGTAGCATCAGGCATTTTGACCGAAGTCACTTCTGATAAACTTCCATGAGGCCGGTACCTGTTATTGATGGTATTTCATCGTTTTTCGATGAGATATCTTTCTCAGCCAATAACGCGACGATGTTAATAGGGATAAATTTAGATCACAAATTAAAAATCCATCGACGAAATATTAGAGTAATTTCTTGATTAAAAATTTTATGGTCGAAATTCATAAACTTAAAAAGGAAGGAGCGGTCTTTCATTTGACTAATAATAAGATTATAATGGATTATGGATTAATAAGCAGAAGTTTAATAATTTTTTTAACGATAGTTATATTGGAAAAATCATATTTAAATAAAATTTTAAAACGAATTGAGAAATTAAAAATTCAGTTAAGGGCTCTTTTAAAAAAAGTGAGTAACATTAAAAGGTTTGCTTAAAATATCTTAAAGACCTAAGTATCTGATTAATAATAATCAATTTTTTTGTTTTATTAACAATGGAAAAGAAGATTTTGATAGGAACTTCGGGATGGGGGTATGATGAGTGGGTAGGGCCATTTTATCCTAAGAGTTTGAAAAAGGAGGATTATCTTTCATATTATTCGGAAATATTTTACACAAACGAAATAAATACTACTTTTTACAACATTCCTTCGAAATTAGTCGTAACCCGCTGGAGAGACAAAACCCCCTCAGATTTCTTGTTTACAGCGAAGGTTCACAGAAAGATTACTCACGAACATAAGTTAGATATTAGTTTATGTTTAAACGATTTGAATTATTTTTTAGAAGCGATGAGCCCTTTAATAGAATCCAAAAAGCTATTAGGGTTTTTAATACAATTACCTCCTTCCTTTAATAAAGAGGAGCATTACGATAATTTAAAAGATTTTATTGAAAATTGGCCGGGTAATCCAGAACAAGAAGGTTATAATTTGATTATAGAATTTAGGCACGAATCTTGGATGGATGACGATGTTTTTAAGTATTTAAAAAGAAATTCTCTCACATATTGTGCCGTCATTGAGCCATTATTGCCTCCTAGAATGGATGTAACAAATCCAAAATTTGCATATATTAGGTTTCATGGTTATGGGCAAAAGATTTGGTTTAATTATTATTTCAAAGAAGAGGAGATTAAAAAATGGGCAATTTCAATAAGAAATATAGTTCAACAAGTTGATAGAGTGGGGATTTATTTTAACAATCATTTTTCGGAATATGCTACTAAAAATTCTTTAATGATGATGCGAGAGTTAAATTTAAATCCCAGAAAAGAACCTAAACAAGTTAGAATATTAGATATAAAGAAAAAATCTGGTACTTATTCAAGAGGCCAAACAGGTTTAGATAAATTTTTAAATTAAAACACAAATTTAACTTGTGAGTAAGCATAATAGATTCTGTTGCTAGAAGAGGTTGTTAAGAATTGAATCACAACTTATTAAGAATTGGTTTCATTGGTCCAGGATCTATTGGTAGTTTATTCGGAGGATGTCTTGCTTCCGTTCATACTGATGCTAACCCATTAGAGATCTTTTTTTTTTGTAGAAAGGGTCATGCTAAGGTAATAAATAAGCATGGAATAAAGATATACAGCGATAAAGGTAATATAACGCTAACTAATATTAAAGCTTTCGAGAATGCTGAAGATTTTACTAGAATATCAATAAATGACAAGAAATACAAATTAGATTATTTGTTTTTAACGACTAAAACATACGATAGCGAGAGAGCGATGATTCAATATAAAGAATTGATTAATTCGAGTAATTGGTTAATAATTCTACAGAATGGTATTGGTAACGAGGAATTAGTGAAGAAATATTGCGATGAAAATAAAATTATAAGGATAATTACTTCGCATGGTGCATTACTGAAAGAATATGGTCATGTGTATCATACAGGCCTAGGATTTACAAAAATTGGGTTTGCTTATTTAAAACCCCAAAAACAAAATCATAGTCGTTATAAGAGCAGTCATATAAAATTAAACATGTTAAAAAATCGTCTAGACGCGGGAGGTTTAGAAATTGAAATTGTTGACGATATTATTAAGCATGTTTGGGAAAAAGCATTTGTAAACATTGGAATTAACGCGTTAGGGGCGTTAACTCGTTTAAATAATGGAAATCTTTTAGAGAATGAAAAATTGAAATTATTAATGAGTGCTGCGGTAAAAGAGGCGCTAGAAGTAGCTAAGTTAAAATGCATCGAACTTTCAGATAGGGATTATGTTAGGTTAATGTATTCTGTTGCCGAAAAAACATACAATAATAAAAATTCAATGCTACAAGACATATTAAAAGGAAATCTTACTGAAATTGACTTTCTTAACGGTAGAATTGTTAGTTTAGCAAAAGAAGTAGATATAAAAGTCCCGATAAATGAAATGCTCACTTGTTTAATAAAAGGATTAGAAGAATCTTTTAGATAAGAAATTTAGGCTTTTAGGGTCATATAATACGCATTCTCCCCATCTCTATAATATTTTTCTTTTATGTTATGGGCGGTAAAATTAAATTTTTTGTATAAATTAATAGCAACATAATTACTCACTCTTACTTCTAAGACATACTTGTCTATTTTGTATTTTTTTAATTTTTTCATAGAGTTTGATAACAAAATTGCTGCTATACCTGACCTCCTATAGCTCGTTAAAACTGCTATTGAGACTAAATGTCCTTTATTCATCAATTTCAAACTATTTATCGAAGGAGCTCGTTCAACCCTCCACATTATATATCCAATAATTTTTCCGTTGCTATTACAAGCAACTTGAAAGGATTCTGGATAATTATCTAATATGCTTTTGTAAAAAAAATAAGGATAATCTTCGGGTAATTCTTTTTCGTTTACTTCGATAACGCCTTCTAAGTCTTCTAAGGAGCATCTTCTTACAACGATTGGTTTTTTATCATTGAAAATATTGAAGTAATTAGTCCGCGTATCTTTTTCTGTACCCATAGTTCTATGAGCTCAAATTTTAGTTCTTGATATTTAAAATTATAGCTATATAAAATAATATTTTAGAACTTTTTAAGCTTTTTTAAATAATAAAAAGGTTTAAATTCAATTTTTTACAATTTTGAAAGCAACTTTTTTTTGTCTTTTAACATATCGAATTATAGTTTCTAAAGATAAAAGAATGTTTTTTCTGTTATTAAAATTATCAATAATGATTTGTAATTCTTTCTTCTCAACATGTTTTAATTTTTTAGCGATCGCAATCATTACAGGTAATGTTCTGACAATATTATCTACAATCGTAATATCTGCCCATATTGAAGTTCTACTAATTGGATTTAAATCAACTGCGATTACTTTTTTTCCGATCCTTTTTAATGCTTCTGTTCGGTCTCCATCTTCTAAAGGGACCATAATTACATCAGAATTTTGAATTGATTCTACCAATCTTCTATTACTATCCAATCCTTCAATTTCAACCATTTTTTCTTCATTAATACCTCGAATATCAATAGCTCCTGCCTTTTCTAATACATTCTTAATAGCCTTGATTCGTCCTGCTTTCCTATAAAATAAATTTATTTCGAGTGGAGCATTTATCACATTCGAAAGTTTAACGAGTTCATGAGGTACTAATGCCGCAATATTCCCATTAACGCTAATCACTGGCTTTTTAGCAAGGAGAAGCATTGCTACTGCAGCTTTAATGGCTCTCTTAGCAGCTTCATTTGTTTTTTCACCTAAAATGTAATCAAAACATTCACCTCTCCCATGAGCTATTAAACCTGCCTCAGCTACAACTAGATTTTTCATTCCTTCTATAATTCTATGACGATATTTTAAGCTCTCATACCGGGGATGAGTTTTAGGAACATCAGAATGATTATTTTTATTGGTAACCATAAAACAACAATTATTATTATGTAGGCCTTTATATAGGTTGAAAAGGAAGAAAAATTATTAATCTTTTGTTAATTTTATCTCATTGTTGATGATTATGGCTCCAGTAGAACGTAAAAAAAGCGAGGATTTAAAAGTTTACAAGATAAAAAAGCTTTTAGACAAGCTTAAATCTAAAAAAGGTTTTCATACAGAGCTGATATCTTTATATATACCTCATGATCGAAAACTTTCGGATGTTACCAATTATTTAAAGAACGAAATAAGCGAAAGCCAAAACATCAAATCAAAATTAACTCGTAAAAATGTATTAGACGGAATCTCAACACTTATTGGGATGTTGAAGAATTATAAAGAAGTTCCAGAGAATGGATTAGTTATGTTTGCTGGAGCAATCCCTCAAAACAATACTCCTGGTACAGAAAAAATGGAAAAATACATCGTAGATCCCCCAGAAAAGGGAAAAACATTTAGATACCACTGTGCGAGTGAATTTTTACTATGGCCATTAGAGGACATGCTCAAAGCAAAGGAAACTTATGGATTGCTTGTTATCGGACGAAAGGAATCAGCAGTTGGGTATGTCACGGGAAATCATGTAGAAATTGTGAGAGAATTTACCTCTGGGATTCATGGAAAGCATAAAGCCGGTGGTCAATCGCAGAAAAGATTTGAAAGATTGATTGAAGAGGGAGAAAAAAGGTTTTATAGAAGAATATCTGATGAAGTTAACGAATTATTTTTGAAAATAGAGGATTTACAAGGAATTTTTGTTGGAGGGCCTGGTCCTTCTAAAGAAAAGTTTGTAAACGATGAAAGTTTAGATTATCGATTACGAGATAAAATTTTAGACGTTGTAGACCTTGGTTATGGAGGGACTGAGGGAATTCGCGTCTTGATTGAAAAGATTAAAAAGAAAATATCAAACGTAAAATACATTCGGGAAAAAGAAGTTGTCCAAGGATTTTTAAAGGAGATATCAACTGAATCGGGTTTAGCTGCTTACGGTCTTAAAGAAGTAGAAAAAGCTTTAACTATGGGTGCTGTGAAAAAATTAATTCTTTCTGAAAAATTAGATATTTATCAATTAAAAATTGAATGTTCGAATTGTGGCCATAAGGAATCTCGTATTGCAAGGGAGTTAGAATTAAACAAAGTAGAATTATCCATCCAAGAAGAAAGTTGTCCAAAATGTAGTTCAAGCACATACAACCTTGTAAACACGGTATCTATAATTGAAGAGCTGGGTTCTATAGCAGAAACTATGAACACTGATGTGATACTTATTTCTCCAGAAACAGAAGAGGGAGAAATGTTATACAGTACTTTCGGAGGAATTGTTGCAATTCTTCGTTTCAAACTTACTTATTAGTATAAAACACATAACTCTTAATTCAAAAAAAATGGGTTGATTAGTATGGAATTAAAAGAAATGTTATTAAATTTAAAAATAATCATGTTTGGTGGTAAAGGAGGTGTAGGTAAAACAACTTGTGCCTCAAGTTCAGCAATCTGGGCAGCAGAGCATGGTAGAAATACCTTAATTATTAGTACAGATCCAGCACATTCACTAGGAGATAGTTTAGGGATCGATCTTCCTCCAGGTGAGCCGACAACTATACCCGGAATAAATAATTTGACTGCCTTAGAAATCGATCCAAAAAAAAATTTAGCAGAATATAAAGGTTTAACGAGTGTAAATCCCATGGAAGGGATGGATATGCCCGGTTTAATGGAAGGTATTCCAATGATGGAGGATTTGCAAGATTTGACTTCAATGAATCCACCAGGTATCGATGAAGCTTTCGCATTATTAAAAGTATTAGAAATTATTGAGACAGAACACGACTATGATTTAGTTATATTTGATACTGCCCCAACAGGACATACTCTTAGGTTTTTAAGCCTTCCAGAAACGCTATCGGGGTGGATAGGTAAACTACTGAAAATGAGATTAAAACTTGGAAGCATAATGGGTCTAATGAGAAATTTATTTTCTAGTAAAGAAAAAGAAAAAGATAACTCTTTAGAAGTTTTAGAAAGATTAAAAAACTCTATCATTAATGCGCGAGAGGATCTCACGAACCCTTTGAAAAATTCTTTTGTTGTTGTGATGATACCGGAAGAAATGGCTATTTCAGAAACAGGCCGCCTTTTAAACGAATTGTATAAATATAATATTCCTGTTTCAAACATTATTATCAACCAATTATATCAAGCTGAAGAGGAATTATGTGATTTTTGCAAAGCTCGACGAAACATGCAACACCGTAATTTATTAAATATAAATAAAATTTTTAAAGAAAAGTTGGGAAAATATTTGATTGAAGTTCCTCTTTTTCGAGAAGAAATTAGAGAATATGACAGATTAAAGGAATTTAGCGAATATCTTATCTAATAAATTTATCTATTAAAATCTTTTAAATATTTACAATACAAACATAGATTTGTATTTCCACATGGATATCCACACTCTTCACAAGAATTATATGATTTTGCTTTATAATGGTAATAAAATATTTCAGATGTTTCTAAAAAACCATTTAGTAAATTGAATTCTATTTCTGGGCTAAATTTTTTACATTCTAAAATAAAATCTAAAACTCTTTTCCTTAGAATTGGATCTTTCTCTCTGTAGGGGCAATGCGAGGGATAATAGTCAAATTTTTTCAAGTTTGAATAAAGAAAGATTTCTTCTTCAGGAATTCTCATCAAAGGAGTAATTTTTCTTACGAAATACTTGCTAATTTCTTTACTCTCTCTTTTAAAGAGATATTGATTAGAGATTGTTCGAAATCTCTTAAATAAAATGTTCATAAGGTATGTTTCTGCGATATCTGTTAGGTTATGCCCCATCGCAAGAACATCAGCGCCTAATTCTTTTGCTATTTCATTTAACAATCTTCTCCTAAATGTAGCACAATAATTGCAGGCGTATTTATAATCTTTAGATTTACTTTTTAATTCTATAATCTCATCTAAAGTCTTTCCTGTTTTTTCTTTAAATGAAACAATCTTATGCTCAATTCCATATTTATTACAAAATTTATTGGCATTCTTTATACTATTGCTCCTATAATCTTTGATACCCTCGTCAACCGTTATAGCGATAATAGGTTGAGAGTGAAAATTTTTTTCTTGAATTTTTTTAAGATTATACAGTAATGCTATAGAATCCTTTCCACCAGAAAGTCCTACAACAATTTTATCTCGAGGTTTTAGCATTTTGTATTTAGATATTGTCTTATAAATGTTTTTCTCTATTCTTTTTGTGAAGCATTCAGTACAAATTAGCTCACCGGAATATTTTCTGTGGATTACTAATGCATTTTTATTACAATAATCACATGTACTTATTTTCATAAGCACATTATAACTATTTTCATGATTGCTTATGAAGATCACATCAACTAATTAATTAAATCCAAAAAAGGTCAAATCCAAATTTTATAAATGACAATAGGAAATTACCACCTATAAGAATTAATGCGATAATTCTGATTGTATTCAATACAATACTTTTAATTCTTTTTTTGTCGTCATACAAATACTCGTAAGAGATTTCGAAAACAGTATTTTCTTTAAGTTTAGTATTTTCGGGCAATTTTACTGATACAGTATCTTTATATCCATCGCCTATTTTATCCACTAGTTCATAATTATCTTCTCCTAAGATTATTTCACCATTTTGATCCTCTCTAAGATTATCTTTTAAGTATATTTTCACAGATTCTATTTTTTCCACGCGATATTCGGTCAATTTACATTCTGTATCAATTCCTTTATATATTAGCCTATCTTTTTTCTTCTTTTTAGATTTGTAATTTTCACCAAAAATCCAATTTACCAATTCTTTCACGAATCTATCTCCATCAAATATCGGTAAAGGCATCATATTGAATAATGTTATACTAAATGCGATAATAAAAAGCCACACTATTTCTCTAAGCAAGAAATCTGGCCAGTTAGCAGTAAAAAATTTTGCAAATTCATTTAGATGCATCCAATAGTAAGTACTTTGAACCCCCACAAATACACCTACAACTTCGACATCTAAGATATAATCAATCCCCAGTTCTGAAGTTAGGTTTATGGCTTTTAAAGTAAAACTTGTAAGTAAAACTTCTAATGTGTCGCCGTTCGATCTATTTATTGCAGTTCCATTTACTTTGGTAATTAATATGTTTGTTTCCGTATCACTGGACAAATTATAGGTAATTCGTAGTCCCATACCGTTATCCGCATACTCATAACGGATTCCTATATCGTAACGAGGTCCTAAAGTAACATTTTTTTTAGAAAGGGATTCGGTAAAAGGGTTATAAGTTTTAAAAGTTAAATTATCTCCAATTGAAAATTTAATTCTAGTACTATTACTTAGTATAGAAGTAAGATCAATTCCTTGGTTTAAATCAAGGTTCAAAAAATTAGCATCTGGATCATCTGAATTTTTAATAGCAATGATAG
Organism: Promethearchaeota archaeon; assembly: GCA_030615145.1. Classification (GTDB taxonomy): domain Archaea; phylum Asgardarchaeota; class Lokiarchaeia; order Sigyniarchaeales; family SOKP01; genus SOKP01. Next base: position 8,893 of record JAUWZT010000148.1, read on the forward strand.
CATCTCCAGCTTCAAGAGTCCCATTATTGAAACCCCCATCTTGCGGTGTTAATACACTATAAACCTGTGTGACTTGTACATAAAAAGGAGAAATTATTGTTGGAAAACTAAGAATTAGCAAGAATGCTAAACCAGCAGTTAACGCATTTACATAAGTTCCTGCAGCTGCGATTCTAAATCTTGTATTTCGATGGAATTTTGATGATCTTAATTCTCTTTCATCAATTTCTACAAATGCACCAAATCCCACCAAGTAAAAGAAGCCAACACCAAGTACACCAGTAGATTTAATTTCCACTCCATCGATACTAGCTGAAATTCCGTGAGCAAATTCGTGGGTAGTCATAATAA
>JAUWZT010000024.1 GCA_030615145.1 Promethearchaeota archaeon
TCCATCATATGGTAATCATATGATTGTAATACAGTCAAACTCATTTAATCAACTTAATTAATTTTTTTTATTTTAATACTTTAAAATATATACAAGAAAATATATATTTAAATATTACTATTCTAAAAAATAAATTACTAAAGAATAATATACAACCTAGATAAAGTAATCAATTTGATTATGGAGTTCAAACTTAATAACATTCAAGATAGATATTAATTTAAATATTATGAATTCACTCTAATGTAAAACTTTTTCTTATCTATGCTCAATACTCTGCATCCTTTTTGATCTGTAAGCCTTAATATAAGTTTTACCACCGAAGGAATTAATTAAAACGGTTGAAACGCTCAAAGCCATTGCGATCATGGCCCAAATAGGGTGTACAATCCCAGCTATTGCTGTTCCGATACCTATTGCATTAAAACCAAACGCAAGTATTATGTTTTGTAAAGTTTTATAGTAACTTGACTTTCCTATATTATACGCATCTAAAATCCCTTTTAAATCATCGGTTACCAAGATAATGTCAGCAGATTCGATTGCAATATCTGTACCTGCACCGATTGCGATTCCAATATCAGCCTGCATGAGTGCGGGTGCATCATTTATCCCATCCCCAATCATTGCCACTCGTTCTCCTCTCACTTGCAGTTCTCTTATTTTTAAAGCTTTCTCTTGGGGTAATACTTCCGCTAATACTTCCTTAATACCTAATTTTTTCGCAATAGTTCTTGTTACGAGCATATTATCTCCTGATATTATTAGAGTTTCAAAACCTTCCTTATGAAGCAGTTCTATTGCCTCATGAGACTCCTTTTTCAATTTATCTCCTATTGTGATAAGTCCCATTGGATTCTTGTTTTCTGAAACAAATATTACTGTTTGACCTTGATTCTGTAATTCTTTCATACGTTCATGTAGATCATCAACAATAACGCGATTGTTTTTCATAAATCGGTAATTTCCTACAAGAATTGATTTATTATCTATTATCCCTTGAACACCATGGCCCACAGAAGTTTGGAAGTTATTTACTGGTAAAAGTTCAATTTTTTTTTTAATTACATAATTAACAATCGCCTTTCCTAAAGGATGGTCAGAACCTAACTCAATGCTCGCCGCCTTAGCTAGTAAATCATTTTCGTAATAATTCGCAGTTGTATAAACTTGAATTACTTGGGGCTTCCCAATTGTAAGTGTCCCTGTTTTGTCGAATATTATTTTATTTATATCTTTAAAAGTTTGAAATGCTTCACCAGAACGCAACAGAATCCCTTTCTGAGCAGCAATTCCGCTACCTCTAATCATTGCTAGTGGAGTAGCCATTCCTAAAGCACATGGATATCCCATAACTAATACCGCTAATAATGCAAATATAGCTCTTTCTATGTTGAACTCACCTATGAATAACCACGCACCAACAGTCCATAGGAAAAAAGCGAGAAAAGCAGCGAAAAGAACGATTTTTACAAAATATTTTAATATATGATCAATTAAAATAACGATCCCTGGTTTAAGTGCACGAGCTTCTTGAATGTGTTGAACAATTTGTTGTAGGAACGATTCTGAGCCAGTTTTAGAAACTTTCACCGTTAAAGTACCAAATTGATTAATAGATCCTCCGATGATTTGATCTCCTTTTTGTTTATAAATGGGAATGGATTCGCCTGTAACAAGGCTTTGATCGACAGTTGATGTTCCTTCTATCACTATTCCATCTACAGGAATGCTTTCCCCTGACCGAACTCTTACAAGATCTCCCGGATTTATTAAATCAATAGATATTTCTTCTTCTATACCATTCTCTTTAATTACTATAGCTGTTGCGGGTTGAAGATCCATCAATTTTTTAATGGCTTGTGAGGAGCGTGTTCTTACGAGTAATGAGACATAACCAGATAACACATGGTAGCTCGTAACAAACACGCTTACAGCTAAAAAATCTCCAATTGGCCAAGATTGTATAAAAAATCCGAAAATCCCACCTACTAAACCTGCAAATGCAGCAAATTCTAATAGAACATGTTGGTTAAGAATTCCCCTCCGTATTGAGGCAAAAGCCATCCGTAGAATATAACCTCCGGGTATCACCATCGTAAATAAAGCAAGAAAAAGCATCACCCATGGCATCCATGAAACCGTTAATCCTAACCACATGAATGCCATAAAGGCTAATGTGACTAATGTTAATAAAGCAGCAACAAAAAGTCTATTACGCTCAATTCGTAACTCTTTTTCTTCTTCTTCAAAACTTCGTATTTTGTTGGGATCACGGACTTTAAAGCCTAAACTCTTCAATGTATCCTTAATTTTAACTGAAGTAATCATATTCGGATTGTATTCAATTAGTGCTTCCTCGTGTGCTAAACTAACTCCCACTTCTTGCACGCCGTTCATACGGGTTAGTGCTTGGTGTATTGTATTAGTACAGAATGAACATTGCATACCCCCTATTTTTATCTGTAACTTTTCCGTCTTATTACCTAATTTTGAACTCAACCTAGTGAAACCTCCTAGTAATCTTTAATAATTTACGGGGTATCCCAACCTTTCAAGAGTTTGCTTGATATCTCGTAAAGTTATTTGATCCTCATCAAAATATATCTGTACCTCTTGAGTCATATGGTCGGCTATTGCTTTTATTATTCCTGGTTTGTCTTCCAAGACTTTTTGAATTCGAGCTTCACAACTATCACAATGAATGGCTTTATTTTTAATTTTTAATTCTACATGCACAGGCTTAATAATAAATCACTAATTCCAATTAGTAAAACTAGACTAATTAATTCATCTAAAATGTAATATACTCGTTTTATCAACTCTGTAAATTAATTTTCAATAGCGTTTCTTGTTAAATTAATCACCAAAATATATTCTAATAATTAATCCTAATTATTATAAAACTGAAGTAGGTGAAGTAATCTTGCCAAAATAAGATTTAACTAGTTATTAAAGAAATTATATATGTTGTTATTTTTTACTTTCACGATATTTTTTAATGGCATATTGCAATCCATCAGCAGCTAGATTAGAGCAATGCAATTTAATTGGAGGTAATCCGTCTAAAGAATTAGCAACATCGCTTCTAGATATCTTCATAGCATCATCAAGCGTTTTACCCTTGGCTAATTCTGTTATCATGGAAGAAGTTGCGATTGCAGCCGCACACCCGAATGTTTGAAATGAAATATCTTTTATTATTTCTGCACCATTTTTTTCTTCTACTTTAATATAGATATACATGAGGTCTCCACAAACGGGGTTTCCTACTTCTCCTATTGCGTCAGCATCTTTCATTTCTCCCATATTACGCGGATTTCGAAAATGATCCATTACTTTATCTGAATAAATTTCAATTCACCATTTCTACTGATACGTAATATATTAGATAAGAAATAGACAAATTTAGTTTTTATGATTTTTGCTTTTAAAATATAGAAATCCTACTTTGTGAGATTAAAACTATTAAATTTAGTTTAAAATCAATAATCTCCTTTTTTTAGGTAAATTTACTTTCTCTACGCCCAACTCTTTTACATATTCTACTGCTTTAATAAGTTTTTTTGGAGACTGATGGAAAAAGCATACTTCTTTTGGTTCAAGAACTTTTATCATTTCAGCAAGCTGTATCTTATCTGCGTGTAATTTAATTTTAAGTTGGGGCATAAAAGTATTAATTAAAAATGCCCTAAATGGTGTTTTCCACGTTTCGGAAAATTCTATTATATTACCACCCGATATTAAATCCATTCCTGGTTGTTCGTGAATAGCTCCTGCAAGAAACACTAAATTATGAGGATTACGACCAACTACATTGATAATATTTCTAATTAAACCGTAAGATAGATCTGGAGGATGAGAAATTATTATGTTATTCTTCTTTCGTAAAAACTCTAAATCGTTGCGCTCAAACCATCTAAATTTAATGCTATTAAAAGGATTTGCTTTGTCCCGTATTAATCGTGAAATAGGGCCATAGATATATTCGTATCGATGATTAATTACTTGAATATTTTTTCTAACCATCAAATCTACGTAAATATTTGGGCGTTTTGTAAAGCCTTTTTTTCTTAATTGTAACTTTCTGAAATATCTCCAAAACGTCAGCATAAAGCTTATGGCTAAACTTGATGGATCTGCTCCAATTAAAACATTATCTTCATATTCCGCTTTTTGTTCTAAGAAGAGAATTAAACTATGAAACTGATCAGATATATCTCCATGTTCTTCATGGGCACTGGTTCCGTCAATTAAGAGATAATCAATAGGACGCGAAATTTGTTCTAAAAATCTTCTTGTCCCAGCAAATGGCGTTATATCATAATATGTATAGTCACCAGTGTATAAAAACCTAAAATCATTAACTTTTGCTAATAACATTAATGCTCCTGGCATATGACCGGCGTGAAAGAACGATAGAAAAAATCCATTATCTTTAAATTCTATTTTATCTCCATTTTCTACATAAATTACATTTTTAACAATATTTCGATATTCCTCTTCGTCGATCTCATCGTGATTTTCTTGTTTTAAGAAGTTTGAATCTCTTAAGAGGAACAAATCTAACGTAATTCTTGAGCAGAGAACAGGTACTTCGGGGTTGAGCTGTATTAATTTTTTAAGACCCGAAATATGGTCGTAATGACTATGTGAGACAAAAATAGCATCTATTTTTGGTATAACCGATATTTGACTTTGAATATTTTCAGAAGCTAATTCTTTTTCAATATCCTCTTTTTCTATTTGTCTTTTTTCTTCTTCAAAAATTAATTGAGGTAAGTTCTCGAGATATTCTTCGATATATATCGAATTGTCAGGTTTTTTATAGGTTTCTTTTTCTTCTTCCTCTTCTTTCTCTTCTTTATCTTCTTTTTCTTCTTTCTCTTCTTTATCTTCTTTATCTTCTTTATCCACCATATCTTCTTTCTTTTTTGATTCTGATATGCCACAATCTAATAATATATTGAGATTTCCTAATCCTAGGATGTGACAATTATGATTTGGTTTAAGTACAATAGGATAAATGGTTACCCTAATTTTCTCGTCTTTATTTTCGCTAGAAATAGATATGTTTTTAAAATAATTTTCATCAAATTTTCTCTCAATCTTATCAATCGCTACTGAAATTTGACTTGCTCCTACGGGAACCCCCGTGATATAGAAATACCAGCCATATTTTCTTACCAATCCCTTGAGATTTTCATACATTTTATCCCCAATTAGAGATTTAACAACAATTACCCTCTCATTTTTGTAATAAATAATTTTTCCAATAGATTTCTTCTCTTTCAAGGGGATATCTTGATTTTCAACCAACAAATTATGTAAAACTTCTTTGATTGGCATTTGAGGGATATTACTTGATTTAATAAGCTTTAAATATTGAAAATATTCTTTGGTGTTGTATAAGGAGCGCATGTTTTCTTTTTCTTTTAGTGGAATGATTAAGTCTTCAAACGAATAGTCTTCTCTGCTTATGGTTATTTCTTCTTTTTTAGATTCTTTTTTCTTCTTTGCCTTATTTGCCTTTTTGGGTTTTTGCTTAGACTTAGGTTTAGAAACAAAAAAAAACCAACCGTAGGAATAAATTAGTTTTCCTCTATTCCAAATGATGTCCTGCCCCAAATGGGTCGTAACTACAATAATTCTATCTTTTAGAGAGTATATTATTTTTGATATCGAATCTTTAGTCTTTTTAGAAATGTAACTATTTTTTAATAACAAATCATTTAAGACATCCTCAATAGGTTTCTGAGGAATTTTCTTACTTTCCATTAATCTTAATTTATCATTATAAGATTTGATTTTATAGGAAGAATCTAATTCTTCTCTTTTTTCGATATCTATTTTTTTATATAAAAATTTAAATTCCTATTTATCCATTAAGTTAAACAATTTTTTTTAGAGTAAAAGGTTTATTGAGAAAAATCAAGATGCAAAAAAAATAGAGAATGATAATAAGAAAATTAAAATTATTGGTATAATTTGATTACCTTCTCTAGATCGATGGGGCCGTTTATATTTATTAAGCCGACTAAATTTTGATCCAACGGCTTTATCGATTCCTCAACTGATATGTAATTTATGTTCCAAGTCTTATCGATTATACTGTTTAAAGCATAATCCTTTTCTTGAATTGTTTTTTTCGCAAGTTCATATGTTTTTTCAACAGGATAGATAGCGAATAGGGGCTCCAAAAATCCATTATTCCATCTTGGAATACAACAATCGTATCCTTCGACTTCTTTAATCAATAATTCGATCACTTCAGGTTTGATTAAAGGCATATCGCCCGATAATAGAAAGCCCTTTTCAAAACCTAAATTATTCAGTTCTTTGAAACCAGAATAGATACCTAACATTGGAGTTCTTACATCAGATTCCCCGATAATTTCTGTATCATCAACGATGAAGTTAATGTCTCTTGGAAAATTAATCTCCCTATAATAGGAATTAATCTGATATTCTGAGTTAGCAACCAAAAAAACATCTTCGTCAAATTTAGAAAGCGTTTCTATCTGGTGTAAAATTAACGGTTTTCCGAGTACATCTAAAACAGCAGCAGATTCGTTTCCAAAGCGGATATTTTTTCCACCTATTAAAATTACAATTGCGAGCTTTTTTTGATCATCCATTTTTAAATTTAACCTTTCAAGTGAATTAAAAACAATTAATGATGATGTTTATTCTTATCAAACATATAGTCAACACCCTTTTTAAGAGGTGACATTTTTCTAAGTCTCTCTATTATTGGGGGTAATTTTTCTAAGAAGTAATCTACATCATCTTCCGTAGTAAACCTCCCAACTGTAGCCCTTAAAGAGCCATGAGCTTCTTCTGGTCTCAAACCTATAGCTAGTAATACATGAGAAGGCTCTAATGATTTTGAAGAACAAGCTGAACCCGTGGAAGTAGCTATTCCTTCTCCATCTAAATCCAAAACAATAGATTCTCCTTCGATAAATCTAAATCCCAGGTTAACATTATTAGGTAATCGCTGAGATGTGTGTCCGTTTAAATACGAATCTTCAATATTATTAAGTACAGTATGTATAATTTTATCGCGTAATTTAGTTTCCCTTTCAATTTCTTTTGGCATCTCTTCTTTAGCTATTTCCACTGCTTTTGCAAAACCCGCGATTCCGGGAATATTTACTGTGCTCGGCCTCATATCTCGCTCGTGACCTCCACCATACATAATTGGTTCAATGTACTTTCCCCAACCATCTCTAATCCCTTTATTTCGTATATATAACATTCCAACTCCTTTAGGTCCATACAACTTGTGAGCTGTCGCGGATAATAAATCTATATTCATCTCATCTACATCAATTGGAACTTTACCAAACGCTTGAACAGCGTCCGTATGGAAAATTATATCGTGATTTTTAGCAATTTTTCCGATTTCTTTAATGGGTTCAATAGTTCCTATCTCGTTGTTTGCAAACATTATGCTGATAATGATTGTTTTATCCGTGATTTTATCTTCTAACTCTTTTAGATTTATTAAGCCAGATTTATCTACAGGTAGGAAAGTTACCTTAAAACCTCTTTTTTCTAATTGTTTGCATGTATTTTCGACGGCATGATGCTCTATTGCTGAAGTAATAATATGATTTCCTCTGCTCTTATTTTTAAACGCAACTCCTAATATTGCCAGATTATCCGCTTCTGTCCCTGAAGACGTAAAAAATATCTCATCTCTCTGAACGTTAATTAAAGACGCTACAGTTTGGCGAGATTTCACTAAGGTTAGCGCAGCTTTTTGACCTATCGAATGTAGACTCGAAGAATTTCCATACGATTCTTTGAAATGTTTATTAACTTCTTCAATCACGCGGGGATCCATTGGTGTAGTCGCGGCATAATCAAGATAAATGTACTTCGATGCATCCATAATTAATTACGAACAAAAATTTTCGATTCTTCTATTTTAATAATTATCATACTTAAATTATTAACTCTTATGATTGGGTTTTATAAGTAAATTGGAAAAAAAATATAAATTAATAAGAAAAAGAAAATTACAAAATTGCAGTTTTCCGTTGAAAAAGTATAATGCCGAGAATTATTCCACCAATACCCCAAAGAGTAATAAATATCAGATTTAAGCCTACCAAATCAAAAGATATGCTTCCTAAAGTCATTACGCTCTGCATTGCTTTTACTGCGAAGGAAGTAGGGAGAAAATCTACTAATGGTTCTTGCATTAAGGTACCTCCAAGGAATTGAAGGGGTAATATTATGAACCATGCTAAACCCCCAGCTGAACTGCTTGTTTTTATAAAGGATGCTAATATCAACCCAAATCCAAGAGAAGTAAATGTAATTAAGAAAGGAATAAAGAAAAGGAGAAAAATATTCTCATCAGAATGAAAAGTCATACCAGCTAAAGCTGCAACGATAAGTATAATAACAATTTGAATTGCTCCAACAATTAATTGAGAGAATAATCCAGATAAAAGAATTGTATGCCGAGACACGGGTGTAGTTATTAAACGCTGAATTGCCCCTAATTCTTTTTCTTCAGCAAAATGTGATGCTAATAGTGAAATTATTACTACTGGCCCAGTAATTAGAAGTCCTGCACCCATAAATTCAAAAACCTCAACTCCGTAAGCGAAACGAAATAAAACAATAAAAAGAATTGGATATCCTAACAACCATACTAAATTGGCTTTATCTCTTATCATTGACTTTAAATTTTTGACCACTAAATACCATAACCGATTAGGTCTTTTAGTTTTTTTAAGTTGAGACTTCATTAATCTCGCAACCTCCTTCCTGTTAAATCAATAAATACATCTTCTAAACTGTTCTCACGAACAGATAAATCCTTCATTTCTACTTTTACAACATCCATAATATCAGAGATTCGTCTTAAACCATCAAGAGTGTTTAATATAATTCGCCGTTTACCTATCGATTTTCCCCAGAGTACAAAATCTAGTGTTTTAGCAAGTTCAATGACCTCATCCCTTTTTTCTGGGTTGCTAATCTTGAATTCTATTATATCTCCCTCCCCTAGCTTTCCTTTTAATTCGCTTGGGGTGCCTTGGGCAATGATTTTTCCATAGTCGACTATTAGCAGCTCATCTGAGAGATCATCAGCCTCCTCCATGTTATGGGTTGTTAAGATTATTGTGCTCTCTCTTTCTTGGAACTCTTTTATGAAATCCCATACAACTCGTCGTGATTGCGGATCCAAACCAGCTGTAGGTTCATCAAAAAAAATTAACTCTGGTTCGTGAATTACAGCCATTAATACATTTAATCTTCGTTTCATTCCGCCCGAATAAGTCTTGGATAAAGAATCAGCTCGATCCAATAGATTCATCCTTCCAAGTAAATCATCTGTCCGTTCTTTATAATCTTTTTTAATGATACCATGCATTTGAGCAATAAGATGAATATTTTCTCTTGCTGTTAAACGAGGATAAATTACCAGTTCTTGCGGGCATACACCAATTCTCTTTCTTATCTCACTTGCTTCTTTTCTTAGATTAAATCCTAAAACCGTAGCCTCTCCTTCCGTTGGGTAAAGAATTGTAGATAACATTCGAATTGTCGTCGTCTTTCCAGCTCCATTTGGTCCAAGCACACCATATAAGTACCCTTTTGGAATTTTTAAGTCAATTCCATCAACGGCGTGGATATCGCCAAAATATTTTTTTAAACCGTGTGTTTCTATTGCGTATTCCAAGGTTATCACAACTTAACATGATTTTAAAAGATTTTTTTCTATTAAAAATGGATTTCTTAGAAATATTCATTTTTTAATAGAATAAGAACTAATTAAGATTTTTTTTTATATAAATGTTAACATTTTTCAATTAGTTTAATCATTAACAAAAATTTTCTATTCTTCTATTTTAATAATTATCATACTTAAATTATTAACTCTTATGATTGGGTTTTATAACTAAATTGGAAAAAAATTTAAATATCATTAAAGTGAAAGTATTCTATCCATTTTTTAAAAAAAAAGAAATAGATGTGTATAAAAATTGAAGGATGATAAAAATATAATTAAAGATCTCTCAAAAGCAATTGGTAAGGATTTGAGGCAGGTGGATATCATACATGATACTTCTTTTGGTTTAACTTATAAATTTGCTGATGAAAATATAACTGAACTTGGTTTAGATTTATCAAAACTTAATTTAGATGAAAACAAGCTAACTCTCGTTGGTGAATATGTTCATAAACTTCAAAATCTTAAAAGTTTAAATATTCTGGTTTCTAAGAATAATGATCTTCCTAATTGGCTAATGCAACTTACCAATTTAGAGCAATTAAATTTGCGAAGAAATAATTTACAGAGCATACCTGAGGGTATAAGAAATTTTACGTCTCTTAAGTCATTAAACATGGAATATAATAACATCATTGAGTTACCCGATTGGTTATTGGATTTAAGTGAATTAAATGAGATATACCTGGATAAAAACGATTTTCTTGGCTGGAACCAAAAAAATCTTAATATTTTGAGAGCCTTGCATGATAGAGGAGGAAAAATTTCAGCGCCTAGGTTATTTCGTTTTCAACTTAAGTATAATCTACCTAGCGAACAAATAGAGATAATAAGAGAGCTTGAAAAAGATAATATTGAAAAAGTGAGAGATAATCGATATGTAAATCCAATTAACATAAAAGTTGAAAATAAGAAAATAGTTAAATGGAAAATGCATGAATATTCATTTAAAACGCTGCCAGAAAATTTTGGAGTGTTTAAAGATCTGAAATCCTTAATCATAACGCGCACACCCATCGAAGTATTACCAGAATCTTTTGGAGAATTAACAAATCTCGAATTTCTTAATTTATCAAATAATAAGCTTAATCAATTGTCGGAGTCATTTGGAAATCTTGTTTTAATTTCGAAATTAAATTTAAGTAAAAACAATTTTGACCAGATTCCCACGCAATTATGGAACTTTAATGAATTAACAGAATTACAACTAGACGATAATCCACTAAATAACGAGGAGAATAACATCATTCAGAAGATTCCGGATATTATTAGAGATTATTTGAGAAAAAAAGCTACAATCAAGGTTTTCATATCTCATGCGGTTATTGATTTTGAGGAATATCGTATTGAACAACTCGTAGAATTTTTAAACAATCAGAAAGAGATTTCTGAAGCGTATTTTTGTGAGGCGGATCTTGCTGGAAATATCGATGAATGGATGTTGGATACAGTTCAAAAGTCTCAACTTTTATTGTTTATTGCCACGAAAAAATCTGTGTTTGATTCAGTTGATTGTCGAAATGAATTAGAACTTGCAGATAAATTCTCAATTCCAATAATTCCATTGAAAGGGGATGACATAGATTGGGCAGATTTAGCAGAATTAAAATTATCCAGAGAACTAGGTATAGAATTTGATAAACTTAAATTTGATGATTTCTGCACCGACCTTTACAAATACATCCTTAATTTCAAGCAAGAGATCGATTTGATGTCGGAAAAAGGCCGAAAACAAGGTATTACAGATATTTATGAAAGATTTCGCCTTTTATTAAATGAAAATTTAGACAATTTGAAACGAAAAATCAATCAACTTGAGGAAAGGATTTAAAAAATTGGAGGACTAAATCTGAATATATCATACTATTTTAAATGAATCTTCATCTTTTGAGGGTTTTTTACCCTTTTGAGGGTAAATGCGTCTCCGATATTTTTTTTTTTTTTTTAAAACAACTCCGTATTCTTCATTATTGCTATTTGAATCGTTTGAATCTTCTTCATCAGTTTTAGGCATCATACATTCAGTTTTTTTATGTTATTTATTATCTCTCTAAATATAAATATCCTAATTAGGTTATTTAAATCTTTTAATAAAGAAAAACCTTAAAGTTTTTAATTTACTGATTTGAATTTATATTAAAAATAATCATTTAAAATTTTTAGGTATGGCATTTAAATTAATGGTTGGTATAACTGGCACGGGTTATATACTTCAAGAGCTAATTGATTTAATGGTTGATTTACAAAATAATCATGATATTGATATTACTGTAATTCTTTCAAAGGAAGGTGCGGCGGTTGTCAAGTGGTATAAAATGTGGTTAGCTCTTACTAAAGCAGTTGAAAAAGTTAAAGTAGAAAAAACCCCAAATATACCATTTTATGCGGGACCTTTACAGCTTGGTAAATATGATTTGTTTTTAGTTGCCCCAGTCTCTGCAAATACTATCGCTAAAATTGTATATGGTATAGCAGATACACTAATTACTAACTGCGTGGCTCAAGCTATTAAAGGAAGCCAAACAGCATACATTTTTCCTTCAGATCAAGATACTGAGCCAATTGTTACTTCTCGACCCGATGGAACGCCATTAGTGCTGAAAATCAGAGATATTGAACTAGAAAACATTAAAAAATTAAAGAGCATGGAAGGTATTATAGTGATTTCTGATTTTTCCGAAATTAAAAATCTTATCATTCAAAAAATTAAAGAAAAAGCGTAAAAGGCTACGATACTAATTGTTGGTATTCGTATTTAATGGGTTGGATAGCCCCTTCAGGACAAGATAATTCGCATTTAAAACAACCTTGGCATTTTGCAATTTCCTTAAACTTAAACCTAACACCTAATTCTTCTCTGCCAACCTTCTTTACAATATCTTTATAAAATAAGTTTTGAGGGCAGAAATTGCCGTTCTCATCAAGGCATTGTTCGCATATCGTACATTTTTCGTGGTCGATTTTTATGCTAACGATTTGGTCTGGATGAATAATGGATGTAACCTCTATTGCATTTCTCGGACAGACTTGAACGCATGATAAGCATCCTTTGCATTTAGTATAATCAATTTTCCGTATTCCATGTTCGAAATAAATAGCGTTAGCTCTGCAAGCGTGTAGGCATCGTTCACACCTTAAACATTGTTCTTGATCAATTTGAACCGGAATGAATTTTTCCTTAATGAAAATTTACCTCTTATTACTGTTAATGTTGAATCACTAAGAAAAATTGCCCAAGAATAATAAAATTAGTTTTTATAAATTATTATTACCTAACTTTAAACTTTAACACGATACCTAATAAAAATAGTAGAAAAAATGTGATTAATAACAAAATTAGATTTATAAATTATTGAAAGTATCGATTATATCCTTCTTTAGGTTCCCCTAATTGTTGTTGTTGTTGGTACTGTTGCGCTTTTTCAGCTAGCTCGAGCATCTTTGCTTTAATCTCTTTCCCTTCCTCAATTAATTTTGATGTTTCTATGTTTAAACTATAAATTTCATTTAACACCTCTAGTATTGCTGCGCCAGCTTCTGGTGTTGGTATTTCTAACACGGGAGCAAATAAGGCGTACGCTTTTAATTTATTTGATAATGCTTCGTTTAATATGGTTGCTTCTGGACCTACGATGATGCCCTTCTCTACTTTCTTAATTCCATATTTTTCCAAAGTGTCGACCATATCTGCTTCAGCGGCATAATATATTGGATAATCGTCAATAATTCCACGCTGAGGTATCCCTTGGAAAATCACAACCTCCTTAGCCTTTACATCGTCAGATAATAACCAATTATTTATGGTTTTAGATAAGTCGTTATAAGCTGTCGAAACTTGAAACGGTACTTCTGAGACTCCAACAATTAAGTTGTGTTTAGGGGAATAATAGATTCTGAATGGATGTTTTAGCACGCCTTCGTAAAAAATGCTTATAGGAGGGAGATATTCGCTTGTAACAAATCCTATTTCAACTATATCAGGGATTTGCTTAATTAACGCGTTAGATACAATTGGTCCAATGAGACCAATCCCCGCAAATCCCAGAATCATTGTAGCCCCTTCTTTTATATCAGTTTTGAGGTCTTCTATAATAATTGAGCTTCTCTTACCCTTATCGCATATGTATTCTTTTTTTACCATACTTATCTCCTATTTGATTATAGTATTATTTTTAGTTTTTTTTAATTTGGTTTTTTCATTATCAATTTGAAGTCTTACATTATATAATTATAAACAGATCAATATTAAAATTAACCTATTATGAATCGTTAATGATTTGAACTAGCTAACTTTTCAAAAAAACAGATATTCCCATTTTTTAAATAAAATATTAAAAATTTGACGAATTATAAGATTATAATAAATATAATGAAATAATGATATTTTGAGGAATTTTAATTGCTTTTAGAACTTAAGGAAGTAACAATTCCAACTTTAGACCAGAAGCGCGTCATTGTAAATGAAGTTTCTTTTGGAATTAAAGAAGGTTCGATTCACGCTATCATAGGACCAAACGGTTCCGGTAAATCGACTTTAGCATATGCCATTATGGGATTAGGGGATTATAAAGCGTTAAAGGGAAAGATATACTTCGATGGAATTGACATTACTAATTTGAGTATAACTGAAAGAGCAGGGCTTGGAATTACTTTAGCATGGCAAGAACCCGCGAGAATCGACGGTTTATCCGTGCATAAATATGTTTCCTTGGGTATGAAAGACAAATCAAAAATGAGAGAAAAAGTCGTTGAAGCTTTAAAAATTGTCAATTTAGAGCCCGAAAGGTATTATAACCGAACAATTGATGAATTACTAAGCGGAGGAGAAAGAAAGAGAGTAGAATTAGCTGCAGCTATCGCGATGAAGCCCCGACTAATTATATTGGATGAACCTGACAGCGGTTTGGATTTTATCGTGCTGGAGGACTTTATGAATATTTTTGAAAACATTAAAAAGTTAAACATGACGATCTTATTGATAACTCATCGCGAAGACATTGGAATGGTAGCAGATTATGGAACATTGTTATGGCGTGGCGACCACATTATTACTGATGTGTTTCCGAAGGTAATGCTTAGATATTGTGCTAAAGCAGGACTTAAAGAGTTTTGCAAAAGAACTCTGTTCAAAAATGGAGCCGTATGCTTTGATGACGAGTATATTGATAGAATATTTAAAGAAGAGGGCTTGTCATGAAAAATAGCGATTATCCTGAAGAAATATTACAAAGTCTTGAAGATTATAACATAGATATTCGAGACTTTTTACCTGGTCACGGCAAAGGCGCCAAACTCTTATTAGATTTTAACAAAATATCTGGGATTGAACAAGTTGAGGGTATAATATTAAAGGGGCGCGAAATTCCAAACGGAATAGTTGCTGATGTCGTTATAAAAGAAGGAACAAAGCTTGAAGAACCCATTCACTTATGTTTTGGAATAAATAAGGAGACCGGAGTTCAAGAGATTTTTCCAAGAATTATGGCCGAAGATAATACAGATGTAAAAATTCAAGCTCATTGTAGCTTTCCAAACGCAAACGGGTTAATTCATAAAATGTTTGGTCATTTTTACATAGGGAAAAATTGTAATTTTACATATAGTGAAACTCATTACCATGGTGAAAAGAGTGGGGCTTTAGTTGCTCCAGTAAGCTATATTTATGTTGGAGAAAATAGTGTCTTCGAAAATAATTTTTATCTTACTAAAGGAACCCCTGGTAGGGTTAAAATATTAATTGACATTTACGCAATGAAGAATAGCGTTATTAGATCAAATATTAAAGCTTTTGGAAAAAATATTAAAGACTCTATAAGAATTCGAGATTCAGTTTTTCTTGAAGGCGAAAATGCTAGAAGCGTTATTAAAATGAAAGCTGCCGCAAAGGATGGAGGGGAAGTTTTAATGTACGGAATTACAGAAGGAAATGCGCCTCATTGTAACGGTCACGTTGAATGTAGTGAGATTGTTCTTGGACAGGGTTCAATATGTAGAGCTCGCCCTTTCATTAGAGCTACCGACCCAACTTCAAGCGTTTCGCACGAAGCTTCTTTAGGACGTTTTCCACAAAAATGGTTAGATGAGCTTATGGCTAAGGGTTTATCCGAGGAAGAAGCAACAGATGTTCTTATAGAAGCAATGCTTCAAGAGGAAGTAAAATTATAAAGAAATCAAATGTAAGGTAATACTAACCTAATAAAGAAATAAAAATAAAAAAAAGTGAAAAAAAAAAATGGGTAAGAACAAAATAAAGGAAGGAGATAAAGCTCCTTTGTTCAAAATTGATTCCTACAATGCTGGAACAATTGATTTAGGAGAATTAATAGGAAGGGAAAAGATTATCTTGATTTTCTCAAGATATTTTGGATGTCCAATTTGTCAATTGGATTTGAATATATTAATGGAAAATGTCCCTGAAATTAAAAGTAAAGGAGCAAAATTGCTTTATGTAACTCAATCTGGTGAAAAAGTCGCTAAAGAGTTTATTGAAAAATATAAAATTGACTTTCCTGTAATACCTTCAACGAAAGACGACTTATACGCAGAATACGGATTAGGATTAATGACCGCTGGAGCGGTAACAAAAGTTAGAAGTAAATTGAAAGAAGCAGCGAAGTTAGGGCTTCAACACGGTGATTATGAAGGTTGGGAGAAACAAGGTCCAGGACAATTTGTTATTGACGAGCAAGGAAACGTTATCCACGAAAGAAAAGGATGGCTCTTGCTCTCAGAAATACTCGAAGAATTATAAGGAAGATATAATTTTAGATGGATAAATATTAACTTCAGAAGGAAGGAGGAAAGAATGAAAGAGAACATGAAGTACCAGAATTACCGTTTTAGAGGGAAAATTAACGTCGACGAGATTGAACCTTGGTTTGATTTTGCAACAACGCAACCTTGGGACGAGTCAGAAGTTCCTTGGGTTTTGGATAATAAAGTAAGAAGAGAAATCCTAATTATACTCGCTAAAAGTCCAAAAACTTTCGAGGAATTGTATGAAAATCTTAATTTTTCACCTAAACCTCTGTTAATATCGAAAGAAGAGTACGAATGTAAGCTAAATTATCAATGGACTAAAGAAACAATCAAAAATCACTTGTTAAATTTAGAATGGTACAATTTAGTTAAATTACAGGAAGATAAATACATAGTAACTTTTCCAATATTTACCATGGAAAGCCTAAACGATATAGAAGAATACGTTTTAAAATTTGCGGAGAGTTGGATAAAAGTAATTAACGATACCAAGGAAGAGGTTAAAAAGAGACTAAGTGTTTACGAAGATAAGACTAGTCTATACGGTATTTTAGTCGAAAAAGCACTCGAGAAACTTTATGAACTTTTGAAAAATCAAAACTTGCTTCCTGACGAGCCCAATATCAAAATACTTTGGGCTGAGCAACTCAGAAAGATTAAATTTGAAGATTGGATTGAAAAAAACTTTTAATCCTTTACTATTAAAAAATTTATTAATTATTATTATTATTACTGTTATTGAAATAATCTGAAACACTTTTTAGAAATAATTTCTTTTTATTTCCAATTTTTTCGGTGTAAATAAGCCCTAAATCACTCAACTTTTTAATATGATATTGAATTGTTTTACGATTAATTTTCATTTTCTTTGTAATTGAATTATTCCATATTCCTGGTTCTTTTTCAATCATTTCTAAAACTTTTAATGTTAATTCGCTTTTCTGCAAATTTAAATCTAAGTTAGAGATTGGATTCTTTTGATAATAAGGGATGTAAATTAAAAAATGTTCAAATCGTTGTTTTTTAATAATTTTATAAGTTTCTAAAACATCTAAATGCCAAACCAGATTACCTGGTGAAAGTCCAGTTTTTCTTAATAATTCATTTAAATGGATTCCAGGATTCTCTAGTATTAAATCAATTATTTTATTTCTATTTTCATTATCAAGAACATCTTCTAAGGTTAAACGGTGGAAACCTTTTTCAATACGAGTTCTCCTATTCTTAAGATAATTAATGTAATCTTCTTTTGAGATAGCTATTATAAGTGCAATTAAAACCACAAAAACCGGAATTATTATAAACCATATCCAATCATATGATGGAGGCACTACTCTCTCAGTAATTTCATAAATAGTAAAAAAATAGGAAGTATCACTGTCAAGATTAGTAATTGATGCTTCTAAATATGACTCAGAGGTGGAATTATCTATTTTCTCTTCTGTAGATAAAGGTTCCCAAGATGTTTGATTTGCTTTATACACTACTATTACATAGTCTTTTTCTAATGATAACCCAAATAATGATGATTTCTTAAAGTGGAAAGTAATTCTATCAATAGAAACATTGGATAAAAATTCATAAACGCAATTATAATTGAAAATTAATAATGAATCATTTAAAATAGGATTATTAGGTCGATTTGGCAAAAATTGCATAATATTAAATTTCGTGGTTATATTTAACGAAATTGGATTGCTATTGTTAATAATTATCGAAGCTTGCCGATTAAAAATTAAAGTTTGATAACTAATGCTTAAATTCAGATCCACATCTGATCTAATTGTAGATTTAATGTTCTGTAGAAAATTAAGTGAAAATTCTTCGTTAGGAGTTATAAGACCTTGATAAGATAATCCATTAATATCTATTTCAAAAGCTGATCCCGGATTGGAAAATAGACTGAATCCTAAAAGAAAGATGATAATACTGAAAAAAATTGTGTTTTTTTTTTTATTTCCAATCATGAGAATAATTATTTAGTAATTTTTATATAATATAAAAAAATTTATAAAAAAAAAAATTATAATTTAAAATTTTAAGCGGGTATATCAAAAGTTAAATCAACTGGATCTAGAGTTAAAGTCTTTATGGTTTCACCATTTGGAAGTTTAACTGCAATCGATATTGTTATCTTCAAATGAAATGTTCCGCCTTCTCCAATCCCCTCGTCAGGACCCAACGTCATTGTTATCGTGTTTTCGCCCTCTGCATTCAAACCTTGAGGTTTAAATTCAAAGATCAACGAGTTATCTGAAGGAGTTGTCAAATTGAAAGTAATAGTGATATCTACTACCGCTGTATCTCCGTTTTCTGTTTGACCTATCTCCATATTACCGCCTAGTTTAGAGAAAAAGTATTCATAAGCGCTTATTGCTTTCGGGTTTGCTTCCACAGTAAAACTGCTTAAATCGTAATCAGGAGCTTGTTGTAATGTTATAGAAGAGGATGAAGGACTACCTGAAGAAGATAATCCTAATGTTGCTTCAATTTCAGTAACATTGACAGAAAAGCCATACATGAATACAGGAATTAATGCTACTACTGAAACCGCAATAATGATCCCTAACAAACCAGCAATTACTTTTTTTGATGGCATTTTTTTTATCACTTTTTATAATTTTTATTATAGGTTTATAATTTTAATTTACTTGTAAATATCGAAACAATTTTCTTTATAAAGGATTTAGGTATACTTTTTTCCCTATTCTGAAAATTATAAGAAATTTAGATATGAATAAGTGGTGTCATAATAAATGTCATGAGTTTTTTATCCCTAAATTTTAGTTTTGGGATCAATATTAAAAAATAACAATAAGGAATAGAGTAGAACTTAAAAATGTGGTTTAATTTTTTTACGATCTTTTTTAGATTTCTATGCTATTATGGACTTATTTCTTTTTTTAATCTCTAGTAAAAGTTCTGTTTTAAGCATTCCTATATGATCATCACTAATTTTTTTATCAACTAAATGTTGAGATGAGACTTTATTTTTTCCCTTAATTTTTGAGAATATTTTTAGTAATTCTTCTTTTTTTTGGTCAGCATTTTTTATTTGGAGTTTTTTATAATTACAACTAATATGATCCCTCTCGTCTGAGTTAAAATAGGCGCATCTGCGGCAATATAGACTCTGCAAGTATAAACTAGTTTTTGGACAAAAAACCATATCAATGATAATCTTCTCTAAGTTTAAACTTTTTTTTTTAACCTTCATTTAAACAATCACCTCTTTTAAGATAGATAAAAAAGTTCGCTTTATAAAGGATTTAGGTATAGTTTTATCCTTGTTCAGAAAATTTAATTAAAAAAATAATGGTTTTTCATAATACATGCATATTACTTAGTTTCAAAAGAAGAAGAATTCTGTTTTTTATATATATTATATGTGGATATTTCACAGCTATTATCTGAATATCTTGTGAAGTAGAATAAATCATATTTAAAGTTCCTTAGGGATAACATTATGATAATTTCAAGGTTAAGTGATTCGGAACCAGTTCTCAATCTTAAAGATTTGTTTCAGGAGGAAATAAGTGAAAAAGAAATTGAGGTTAAGTTAAATCAACTACCCGAAAGAGCCAAGAGAGCTAATATGAAATTACTTGAAGAGATTCAAATAGTCTTAAAAAGATGCACCCATTTGAATGATAATCAAAGATTAATGTATTGTGAGAGCCAAAGGTACTTTATGAAACAGTATTTGCGAGAAATGAATAAACAGCGTTGAAAACAAATATTTTTAAACCAGATTTTACAACAAACTTTCACGACAAATAATACTTCTTTACTTCTTCTATGACCAAATTGATTAAGTCCTTACTATTTTTAATCGCATAAAATGTTATCTTGCTAAGTAAATCTTTAAATCGCTCTTGTGGTATTTTTAAGGCACCAATAAAAAAACCTACAACTTTATGCCCTCTATTGGATAAATCTAAAAGGGTTTTTTTAGCACTACCCCAATTATAAATTCCAAAATCAGTAATAATAAAAATTAAAGTTTCTCTTTCTGATTTTTCGCTTTGTTTAATTATAGCTTTAACTGGTAATTGCGTTCCTCCCCCTTGATACCTGAGCAAAACTTTTTCTGCTTTTTGGTAATTGTTTGTCCAATCACATATATCAGCTCTGTTAGAAAAATTAATTATACTAAACCTAACGCCTTTATTAGCCGCAAAATGAAGCGCTGCAAAAGAAGCTAACAGAGCGGTGTGATATATCCCTCTGGCAGATTTTGCTAAGTAATTCCATTTCATAGATCCAGAAGAGTCGATTACAATTAGTAAATCTGGAATTTCTTTTTCCATTAAATGCCCTTGTCCTATTTTTTTCGCCCATTTTCGTGTTGTAATATTTGGAATAATAACTGGGCTATTTAAAAGGGTTTGGACAATATCTAACTCATCTATTGGTTCTCCTAAACGCCAAACTTCGGGATAAACGGGTATTTGTCCTCCCGGTTTTTCTTCGTATATTTTAATTTCAATTAAATCTTTAGCCAAACCTCTATACCAAGTAGCTAAAGGATTTCCATCAATTAATATACCTGCTTGGCCGGCAGGAGCTCCAAATTCGGAATAAGGAGTTTTTTTAGCAAAATCTTCTGCTTTTTGTCTTAATTCATCGTTATTATCTTTTTTTAATTTATCTAAGTTTTTATTTTCTAATGGATTATCCATTATGTCTAAGATGTCTTCAGGAAATTCGATTTTGGACCCACCTCTTCCCGGAGATTTCCTCTCTGTTTTTTCTTTACCGTGATGGACACCTGTTCCAACCATAGTAAATGTATTATTGACCAGCGATCTTAAATGATAAGCAGTTTTAGCTACTTTTTCTTCCCATAATGTCTCATCTTCAAAATTCTTTTTCACGACATTCACTACTTTTTTAGCTACATTTTCCACATTGGAGAATGAGCCATTATCAGCAATCTTTATATT
>JAUWZT010000229.1 GCA_030615145.1 Promethearchaeota archaeon
TCATTTTAAAATCAAAATCATTATCATCCTTACAATACCCTTTTTCAATAGCATGTGTTATTATACCCTTTTTTCTAATATCTCCTTTACCTCTAATTGAGATGTGATTAGAAATTGATCGATAATTTTTAACAATCTCAACAATCCACCAATCTCCAACTGCCTCTAACACATAAGCTTCTTTTTCATCCGCTATAATCATGGAATTACTATTATTACCCCCTTTTAATGTGTGAGCTCCTCCTTGTCCATACTTCTCAAGTAGTTCTATAATTATTTCTAATGCTGCTTTTGCTGTTTTTCCCCGTTCAAGTCCTAATCTTATAAGATCCATTCCAAGAAGTCCGCTTTCATTTAAAGGTTCTTTTGAAGCAACCGCTTCATTACCAATAACAACCCCATACTCATTAGTACCCATTTCAGCTCCCCACATCCAATATGGTTGACTTAAAATTATCGATGCTGTTTCTGGCACTTGGGGAATTACAATATGAGTACATTTTACTTCCTCTCCAAGAGAGTATTTTTTTCGTGGAGCGTATGTTATTAATTGAGCTTCAGATTGTTGTCTATCGCTATTTTTTCCAAAAACTACATTTCCATCTTTAGATGAATTTCCTAATGCTACTAAAGTATCGCACATAATTTCTTCTTCTAAATTTACATTTATTTATTTAATTCTTTAAGAATCAATCAATAAAAATTTTAATTATTTAATTTAATAAGTACAGTTAAAATAAAATTGTTAATTTCTTAAAATAAGAAAAACTCGAAAATTAATTATGGTTGATATTAGTGGGATTATTAATTAGAAATGGACTGATTTTAGATGGTACTGGTTCACAAGGCTTTATATCGGATATTTTAATTGAAGGGGATAAGGTTGTTCAAATCAAGCAAAACATTGATGCAGCTGGAACAGAAATAATTGATGCTTCAAATAAAGTTGTTGCCCCGGGTTTTATTGACATGCATCATCACGGAGACCTTTCAATTATGGAGCTAAATAAAGCAGAAGCGTCTATAATGCAAGGTGTAACGACGCTCGTAGTAGGGATGTGCGGATTAGGACTTGCTCCTGCCAACGAAAAAGTGAGAGATTATTACCACAATTTCGTTAAAAACATTTTTGGGTCCTCTGATATATTATATGATACAATTCAAGAATACATGGATGCGATTGTAAAAAAAGGGGTTTCTATTAATCTTGCTTTTTTTGTCCCGCACGGAAACGTTAGGTTTTTAGTTTTAGGATCTGAAAGGCGACCCGCAAACGAAAGGGAAATCGAAGAGATGAAAAAAAGCGTAGAAGAAGGGATGGAAGCTGGAGCGTTTGGTTTAACTACTGGTTTAATTTACCCTCCAGGCTCTATAACATCTACAGAAGAAATAATTGAACTATGCAAAATTGTAGCTCAATATAACGGAATTTACGATTCGCATATGAGAAACGAAGGAGGAGATGTAATCGAGATAGGTATGAGGGAATTAATAAAAATTGCCAGAGAAGCAAAAGTTCAAGCTCAAATTTCTCATTGGAAAGCTGGAAGTAGTTTTGCTTGGAAATTAACTTCAGATATGATAAATTTAGTGAAAGAAGCTAGAGAACATGGGTTAAAAATCTATGCTGATTTATATCCTTACGAAGAAAGTTCTACAAGTCTTTCCTATGTCCTACTTCAGCCTTGGGTCTACGATAATTTTAAAGAAAATCTTACTGATTTAGAAAAAAGAAAAAAAATTATTAATGAAATATTTAATTTAATATCAGCTAATTTTTTGTCAAGCGCTCCTAAAGCAATAAAACTTATCCCTAAAGTTATTTTACGAAAATTTCTCTTAAGGTTTTTTAAAAAATCAGTGAGAATAATTAGTGTAACGCGTATTCATAAAATAGAGGGAGAATTTTTAGGGCGCGCTATCAAAATTTTATATCCAAAAAGAAAATTTATTGATGGTTTATTAGATTTTGTAAGAGATGAAGAAGGGGGGATAATGGTTTCTATGAGAATGATGAGTGAAGCAAAAAGCATTAATTCCCTTTTTAAACAAGATTTTGTATGCGTAGGCTCTGACGGTTTCTTGGTTAAAGATGTAAATACACACCCTCGATCGTACGGGACATTTCCTAAAATCTTATCTAAATATGTAAGGGAAAAAAACATAGTATCTTTAGAAAAAGCAATTAAGAAGATGACTTCTTTACCGGCGACCATATTGGGATTAAGTGATCGCGGCGAAATTAAAGAAAATAATAAAGCTGATATTGTAATATTTAACTTTGAAAAAATAAAAGATAAATCTACATACAAAAATGGGCGTCAATTTCCTGAAGGAATTGACTATGTTATCGTAAATGGTAAAATAACCGTTAGGAAAGGCATTCATACTGGAGCTTTAAACGGTCAAATTCTAAAACATAAAAGCGATAAATAAACTAATAAAGATTTCTTATTTTTACCGCGATTGACCCAAACAATAGATAAATTTAATTAAACTTTAATAAAAGTAATATTTAAAGTCTTTAACTAAATATTAATAATTAAATAAGTCTTGAGCTTTTTTCCAGTAAATTAAGTTCTTTAAAAAATGAGCTAATTTGATAGAAAATAAGAAAAAAGTATGGATTTTTTCATTTGAGTACGCTGGTGTAGCTAAAGTAGGAGGACTTGGGGAGGTACCTGCAAACCAGGCAAAACATTTAGTTGAAAAATTTGATATTACCGTATTTATGCCGTCCCATGGGCAACTTGAAAATCTAAAAAACAAATTTAAATTGGAAAAATTACCTTTTACTTGTGTCGGTCAAATTAATCCTTCTTTTATCGGAATAAATGAGCAGGAAGCGAGCTATTATATTTCATTTTATAAATTTAAAATGGAAAATGTGAACATCGTTTTAGTTTCTGGAGAGAATTCTTTCACATCAAAGTATTTGGATGATAAGACGGTTTATAATCCAGAAACAATAAAAGGTAAAATATCTCTTTTTAGCATTGGGATTCAATGTTTAGTAGAATTCTTTATAGAAAATAACAGAACCGATTTACCTGAAGTTGTTCATTTGCACGATTACCACGTTGTTTTGCCCTACATAGGAATGAAACAGATCTTAGCAAAAAATAGTTTAAATGTTGTTTCAATATTAACGACACATTTATTAACATGGCCGAGGTTCGAATACGACTTTTATAGAGCAAGTGGAATAGACGAAACGCCTATTAGAGTCTTGTTAAATGAAGGGTTTAAATTACTAAATTTGAAAGAAATATTTAAACTATCTAAGGAATCTAACGAATCGAGTGTTGAGTCTACAGTACCCACAGTTGAAAAGATTGGAGCTATTATATCAGATGTGGTTACAACAGTAAGTCAATCATATTTAATATCAGACATTATTCCAAACTGTGGCAAAAAATTAATAGAGTTCAAGGCTGATTTTTTATATGATGGAACTGATTGGGATTATTACGAGATATATGAAAAAGTTTTGAAAATTCACGGCCACGATTTAAGAGAATATCTCAATTTAAATGAATTATCAAAAATAGAGAGAAAAGATCTAAAAGAGTATTTATTAGAATACAAAATTGGAAATTTAAGTCGGAGTCCATTAATTAGTTCACAAAAAGTTCTTGATACGATAAATGAAATATCTAATGGAAATCCTTTTATTAAAAACGGAAACATCAAAGCTTTTTCCGAAAGTGGCCCATTAGTATTAACTACTGGTCGAATAACGCCTCAGAAAGGATTTGAAACGATATATGAAGCGATTCCAGATGTATTAAGTCACATTCCAAATGCACGATTTCTTTTTCTTATTTTACCAACGGATTATAGCCTTGATGAGATTAAATTATATTCCACATATGTTAAAAAGTATCCTGAAAATGTTAGGATTATTTTTGGCGTCGCATCGGATATATTTTTCCTAGCACATCTATCTGCAGATGCATTTTGTGCTCTATCTAGGTGGGAGCCTTTTGGTATTATGGCATTAGAAGCTATGGCATCAAAAATTCCAATTATCGCTACTAAAACTGGTGGTTTAAAGGAAACAATCATTGATATGAGAACATATCCTGAAATTGGAACCGGAATTCTTATTGATGTAGATAATCCCTCTCAATTTGCTCA
>JAUWZT010000107.1 GCA_030615145.1 Promethearchaeota archaeon
AATTTTTGTCATATTTGTAGTTCTTAAACCAACTATATTAAAAATTGATGGGTATTAACCAAGTAATTTATGAGTTTATATTAGAATTAGATTTACTCTGCTCTTTTTGCTCTTAAAACAAATAGAATTATCGCAATAGCATTATAAAAAAAGAAATAGGAAAAAATGGAACAAAAAAACTAATAGGCAAAATAAATGTTAGTATAAATATAGAGATTAATCCAGGTAGAAGGCTTCTGGTTTTTAAATAAATATATCCTAAGATTAAGCTAATAAAGCTTGAACAGATAAAATCTAAAATAACTAATGATATAAAAAAGGGAGAGTAAACACCCAGAGTTATATATGAGAAAATGGGAACAATAATTATAAAGATTTTAAAGATAATAGTAATGAAAGTTTGTAATAATAACGCCCATAATTGGGAGTATTTACCTACTAACATTGTTAGAATGATACCACGATGTAGAACCTCCTGCCAAAAACAAAAAGTAAAAAGAGTTAATAAACTAGCTAACATCAGAAAGTTACTTAAATTCAGTGAAGATACACCCATTATTACTTGAGTTATGAAGTAGATAATGAAAACCGAAGTAATAGTAAATAAAATTGTTTTAATATACTTTTTAAAGAACAAAGTTTTCAACCAACTTAACCCTGTGCAATCTAAATATTGTTTAAACGGTTGTTTCCCATATGGAAGTCCTACGTACTTAGGAATGACATACAACCATATAAAACCATAAAGAAGATTTGGTATTGATATAACTAATATCAATTGAATTACTATTTTCAGATCTTCAATAAAGGAATGTGGAAGATAATATGGATATGGGTTTATCATGGAATAAAGTATTGTTAAAACAAAACTAATAAGAAGAAACAAAAAGAAATTGATAATAAGTAGGATTAGTATTGAAAACCAGATATGTTTAGAGAATATTGTTGGGATAATTTTTTTTTTAAGCGTTTTTTCCCTTGAAAAAAAATCCTTGTTAAAATCAGTCCATTTAGTTATGGGCTCTCTTTGATAAACTGGCAACATTATGTTAAAAAGTAAGAGTGAAATTAAGAATCCTAATATTAATACTGCCCAAAATAGAACCATCATACTATTGTTATCTTGGTGGTATAAAAAATTTATGCCAAACGAAATTGTCCAGAAGAAAAGGATGTAAGGCAGAGATATAATTAATGTCCATTTATAGATTCGATTTTTTGGGTTATAATCTTCTAACACATAAAATTTCGGTCTCTTTTTACCGAAGAAGATGATTCTTAAAATAAAAATGATTAATAAAAATAACCAAGCAAAGGGTAAAGTGAAAAGGAAATTAATAAAAATAGCAACAAAATTTGGAGAGTTAAGATAAATTAAGGATGGTAAGAGAGTTGTACACGTTTGGATAATAAAGATTAAAAATAATTTGGATTTTGCTTGGTTTCGCGGAACAATTGGTAAAGCTGCCATGATGGATTCTCCAAGATTATCAAAGTTTATTAAACCATAAACTATTAATCCTGAAAGAATAGGGCTAATATTTAATATACCCATCCAATTTTGAAAGAATCCTCTGTCAATTAAACTTATCGCACCAATGTTTTTAATACCAAGTGCTGCGAAAAAAATAAAAGAAAGCATTATCGGCAGAATGACTGACATGAAAGCTTTAAAGTCTCGCGTGATCTTATAAAGATCTTTGCGTAAATAAGCAATAAACGGGCTAGTAGATTTTACTTTTACTTCAACTTCCAAATGAGATGATCTATTTGTTTTTATTATGTTGGTTGCTTTAAGTCTTGAGATGCTAATTCTCTCAATTGCTTTAAACGCTTTTCTAGAGATCCCATAAGTTATAACAACTAAAAGTGCAAAACCAATTAGAGTGCTTATCCAAAGTTGGAGAGATACATGATTAGGTGCGATAAATAAAGAAATTAAAAAGCTGGAGTTAAACGGGAAAATAATAAAACTCAAAATAACATTAATAATGGATTGATATTCGGAAGCTGTAAATAAATTATAAAACGTCTCTATTGAGCTAAGAAACCATTGGATCAAAAAATAACTACTGATAATGATAAAAATATAACTAAGAATGTTGATTAAACGAATAATTAAAGTTTTTTTTGAACTCTTATCATTGATATCCAAAATTCGGTTTATTCTTTCTCCAACTATTAATAAAATACTAAATGACAATACCATATTAACAAAAGAAATTCCAAGGCATACCAAAAAAATAACTATATTTTGACTTCCAATTAACATGGTAATTGGAAAAGCAAAAACTAAAACAATTATTGGTAAATCATAACTTCGAAATAAAGTTAAATAAACTATTCTTAATAACTTTTTTCTTGAAATAGGTAATGTTTCAAACCATTCAAAAATTTTACCCGAGATTATCATTGCTGTATCCAACATTCCCATTATGAAAAAATTTAGAAATTGTAAACAAAAATAAAGAGAAAACAGTAACCCTCCTATAAAATAAACAATCTCTATTGATGTCGAACCCTGCGAAATAAGATTGATAATTTCGAAATAAGTTAATAAAGGAAGTACAGGTATTATTCCAAAGGTAATAGCAAAAAATAATTTCGTAAAAATTACTTTTAATTTTAGTCTAAACGGATGGTGTATATACTTTTCTAAATAATATGATTTAGTCCCACCCTTCGATAATACTAATTCTTCAACAAGTAATTCTCTACTAGCATATTTTGCTAAATAAAAGGGTGTAAGTTTTTCTTTTTCCATCAGATTTCTTCTTTTCGTCTTCATTTGAATTTCATAAAAGACAATTCTAAGATAATATTATTCTTGAAAAAATATAAAATAATCCTATTTACCATATTATTCCTTTATTTTAGCATTATTAAACACCTATTTCATTATTAAGGTCAGAGTAAGAGAATCCCTAAAAATTCAATTTTCATAGTAATTAAGTTCGATTCCAAAGATCAAGTAATAGATATGTTACAAAATTCCGAGTTAAACGTCCGGAAACTCCATTGCTTTAGCCTTACTTCCACCCATCATTTGTTCCATCCCCCCTTGTGCTTGGGTTTGCAGTTTTAACAATCTCTGAATAAGGGTGTTAATTCCAAAGTTACAGAGAAAATACCACGCAGTAAAATTTATCCATCCCGCGCTTACTCCAATAGATTTGATCACTCCATATACAAGGGCAGTCCATTTTGGACTATTATTCGTCCATCCAGCCATCATGCTTCCAATAAGTGGTAGGTCATTCCCGTTCATTGGTGATAACGCAACCGGGTTGGCATTTCCGAACAGACCTCTTACTACAGAAAATATAACGGCCATTGAAATGAGAGTAATGCACGATGGTAATATACGCTTTAACGCCATTTTTGATTGCGATTGTTTAATCATACTATCTAACCGTTCCCAACGATTTCTCATTTTCCTGTATTTTTCTGGGTCAGTCTCAGCAAAATCTATAATTTTAGCTTTCTCTTCGTCGTGCGCTTTCTTAATGACTTGTTTTCTATTGATCTCGTCAGTATCAACTAACCATTTCGTTATTCCAGTACTAATAAGAGATGTCGTTATAGCCACAAAAATAATGAAAATCATGGACCCCGGCGGGTAGCTTATCCAATCTATAAAAGCTTTTGATTCTTGTAAGAATAAAAAAAGCATAGTTATGTTGAAGTAAAATTATAAGTAGTAGTTTTTTTTTAAACTCATCCTTAATTTAAGATATATTTTACAATAATTATAAGGTTTATATTTGATGATTTTTATTAAATCTATGAACTATGAATATTAAACAAAGGCATTTTATTCAAAAATCACTAATAAATCAGAGTTGATAATCATCACCTATAGATTATTTGGACAATTTCTATTATAATCAGAAACATTAAAGAATAAAAATTTTAATTAAGAAGGAGAGAATGAAGTAAGTAATATTGATTATAACAAAACATAAAAGAAACCTAATAAAAAGTATAATTCTTATAGGATTACTTGATATTATCTCTTTAGAATCCTGCAGATACATCTTACAAATCCCACTTTCTTTGTTGTACTACTTAACGATAATAGTTATTTTTATTCAACAAGTAAGCTCCTTTTTTCTTATCGATTATATAATAAAAAAAATAGAACATCCTAAAAAAGAATATCAAATTAATGACTATCTCACGTTAAAACTTGAAAACAAAGCAACTACTATATATGTAGACGGAAAACAGTTCATTCAATGTAAATTCTTGTTATTAAATATTCCTACTGATAAGGTTAGAGATTTCGATGATATTGAGTCAATTGACGAAGCGGCTGAAAGGTTAAATCATGATTTAGAATTTCAAAATAAAATTAAAATTAAAATGCCTCCCGAAACAGAATTTTGGGCTCATTGTTCTAATTTGCAAGTATGGGCAGAATATAATTATAATCCTCGTTTACTTCATAGCAATTTAGCATATCCACTGTTAGAAGCAATAACCGATGCTGGAGATCCAATCGCACTGGAAGTATTTAAACAAGAAATTAAATTACGGTTTGAAAGTTTCAATTTTTCTACACAACAATATTTAATCGAAAATGGATATCTAAATTATTTTAATAAAGAAGAAAGAAATGAATTATCCAAATTAATTTTAGATGAAAATGTTTGGATGAATTGTGGCTATAACTATTTAAATGCTAATAAAAAAAAGAAAGCTCTTGAATCGTTTCTCTATGCAAGAAATATTAATCCAATCAATCTAAACGCATTATTAGCTATTGCCCAAATATATGTTAGAACAAAAGAATACAAAAGAGCTTTACAAATTTATAATGAAATTTTAGAGTATTATCCAGAAAACATAAAAGCTCTAAATGGAAAGTATTCGATGCTTCAACAAATAAAAGATATAATTAATTGATTTGTATAGTTACAAATATCTTAATATTAATTTTCATTTTTTCTATAAATTTAACTTTGAACATAAAACACTTATCCTTGAAAAGACCAACAAAATGATGAAGATACAGATAGGTCAATTTTTAAATTTATTTAAATTTTAATATGGGCTTAAAGGAATTCTATAATCTCTGTTTTTACCAATCCGATTACCAATAAAACCACCAATAGTGAAGAGCCCTACTATAATACCCATATGTAACCAAGGACCAAAAGGTTCGAAACTCATTATAAATTTAGCAAAATTAGTGATTCCACAGAATAAAGCATATAATATAGATAATCCAACCCCAATTGGAGTGATTCCAAAAATAATATAAAATGCTTTATTAACTTTTTTTGAAGGATGTACACGGATATAATAGGCACCACACAAGACTAATGAAAATATAATTTCAATAATAATAATGCGTATAAATTCTCTCTGTAAGAAGAGATAAGTAAAAACTCCCGAACTGACCATCGAAATAGCGGTCAATATCCAAAACGGCTTCCACCATTTAGGTTTTGAAGGTTTTTGACCATTTTCGTTTGGTAAATTTTCATCATTTTTTTCTCTCATTTTTGTCAATTAAGAATAATGTTTGTTAGTCTTTTAAATAAAACGGCTTCTTCTCCAATATTGGAGTTTCACAGATTAATTTAGGTTTGGGTTTGCAAATTTAATTTCTAATTTTTTATTCTTAATTTCCTTCTTTAAAGCTTTAATATTACTTACAATTTGCTTCTTTTTTTCTTTATTAGGAAGGTTAATACCTTTAATAGCTTTTTCTATTGAAGAAACCTATATCAATCTTTTTTAGAAGCTCTTATTCTTTTTAAAACTAAAATTCCTTTCTTTTAAGGGCTAAGAACGTAAAAAGAAATGATAATACTATATAAAGGCTCATGATCAAGATCCCCATTTCGATGGTTGGCGTAAGCCATAGTTTTACGGGAGGGAGCGTTTCGCCTGCATAATACACCCAATTCCACCGTATACCCCCAGGTAGTCCCCCGGGGATGATATAATTTATTAAATTTCCTATATAAGTTAATGAAAAAATGGGTTCTATATCTTGATTTATTGCTGTTGTAACTTGCTCGAGGATAGGAAATCCTATAAGAAATATCAAAATGACAGTAACTGTGGTTAAATTTACTTTAGGTATAATGGTGCTAAATAACAATATTAAAGCGCTTAGAGTTATTGTATACATGATAGCTAACCCAAGAGAAATATACGATTCTGGGATTACAGTGTCATAAATAACCATTATGGAGATATTCAAAGTCAAATAATGTAAAATCACCAGAAGAATAATAATACTTAAATTCGCGATATATTTTCCAACGATTAATTTATATTTATTAATTTTCGGAAACATTATATATCCTGTTTTCAAGGAGAATTCTGAGCACACGATGTCAGAGAAAAAGAAGCACGAAATGAATATAATAAAAAACTTAAAAAAGATAATTTCATATCTAAAAAATCTATTCTCATGTAAAGGATGGTATAATCTATAAGAGTTTTTTTAATCACGATTCTCATTTTTTGAATTTTTTTCGTCGATTTCTCTTAAGGTGTCTCTAACTCCTTTAACTCCTTTACTTGTTCTAACTCCTTTTTCTTTTTCTAATTCTCTTTCTAACCTTTCTATTTCCTTAGTTTTTCTTAACATATATCTAAGTCTCCAATAAAATGGTATAAGCTTCATCCCTCTCTAAAACAGTTAATCTAATGTTTAATAGATTGAATAGCAAATTTAAATGTTTGCATAAAGGAGTTAATTTGGAAGGGTTATCAATTTGGAGACTAATAAACATAAAGATAAAATTAAACCTAATAAACGAATTGAGGAACCAGATAAATAAACAAAAAGTCAAAAAAAAAAATCTTATTTTATTCTTTTATTAAAGATATCAACGAACTCGCTTATACTTTGACGAATAACATTACGATATAAGTCGTTAACATCTATCCAACCATCCCCTATGCGTAAAAATTTAAGATTTGTAAGTTTCTTTATACTGGTTGGAAGCTTTTGAATTCTGTTATCGCTTAAATTAAGTTTTTCTAACTTTTTCAAATTTCCAATACATTCAGGAATTGTTTTTATCCCTTGGGCACAGAGGGTTAATTCCGTTAAATGCGTTAATGTGCATAGTTGTTCAGGGAATACTCCAATAGAGGGTAATTCGCCATGCTCTGAAGTAATCCGGTTAATGTATCTTTTTTCGTTTAGCGTGTAGACCATTAACAAATTATCTGACCATTCAATATCTTCGAAACTCCAACGTTCAACCTCGCCCTCTTCTTCTTCCAATTCAATTTCCCATTCTTTGATAACGCGCTCAGCGTTTAATATGGGCTCCCCTCTTAAAATTTCTAACAACGCTAAAACCGGTGCCTCAGACGGTAAAACTCCTCCTTCTACGTATCTTCTAACACTCGTATCTCTATTGGCGATCTCCCACAGAGAATCGGGCGTTTTCTCGAGCCCATTGTTATTGTTGGAGATTATTTTGCGCATTTTTCATACTGGTTGAAATAATTTAATGTCTTAATATTTGAGAGCAAATATACCTATTTAAATCTTAGGACTGTCCACTTTAATGAAATTTTTAAAGCTTATATAAAAAATAGTTAACCTAAAACGCTTAAAAAACTATCTAATGAATCTAAAAATAATAAATTGAAAAATAAAGAGTTAAAAAAAAAAATAATTTAAAACTTGAAGGGTTTAATATAATATCCCTCGGGTTTAGGATTGTTTTCGCATCCATTTCTTTTCTTCTTCTCGTCTTTCACCTCGTTTTTTTAATTTAATTTGGTTTTTTTTGAGTAAATTTTAACAGATAAATCGTAATGTCATTATCAAATGACCGCGATATTAAAAGTCTAAACGCTCAGGAATCCTTGCAGCGTTCTGTATTATTATCCTTCCTTTCTCGTTTCCTTCCATCTTTTTTTACCTCGATTTTTTTTTATTTTTGGTGCGCTGTATTCTAAAATTTAAAAAAAATTTAATTAATGCCTACAAACTAAAATTAACGGATTAAATCCCTCAATTAATCTCGCATCTTCCACAGTTTTTTCTTTTCTTTTCATTTTTCTATACCTCTTTTCTATTATTTTTATCCTGGTGTTTTATTTTTGTTTTGTTTTTGTTTGTTTTTGCTTTGATTTGCTTTTTGAAAAAATTGTAATTAATTTAAAAATTTATTAGGTTATTTCTATAGCCTAACAGTTTCGTGTCAAGTTTTGCCTTCACATCGTTGATGCATTTGACCTCCTCGGTAATTTTCGCGTTTAAGCTAACTTTACTGAATATTTTCCTAAGTTTCTTTTTTAACGATTGTGATTCATCTTTTTTCTTCTCAGGCTCCTTGACCAGCACCTGAAGCCTTGACACTTCAGGTGCTTCGGTCTGGAAAAAAATATTGCTTTTGTTGCTGGCGTTTCTTTTCTCGGCTTGAGCCATTCTCTCATCACATCCTTTTTTAATTTTTTACTTTTCTTTTTTTTGTTCTAATTTCAGTAAGTTCAAAAGTTCTTATATAGTTTGACTTTCTGAAGTTCAAACGAACTTCGAACTTTAGTGCGAATCGCAAACCTTAAATATCTACGGAACCGTATTATAAGTATGAGTATAACAAAATACCCACCGGAAGGGATAATTACACCTATGAAAATCAACAAAGATTTTGAGTATATTATACTCTGGATGCTCTACAACAACGATCACTGTACTTGGTCTGAGTTTAAATCAAAACCTGTAAACATAAGCCCTGCTACATTATCAAAATACCTCAATATTTTAAAAAGTAATGGATATATTGAGCAAGAGAGGAAAGGAGAGTATAGAATAACTTCTGAGGGCAGAAAGCAATATGCAGAGTTACAGGTTAAAGGTTCGTTGGAGACTTCTTTGAACTACCCTCCTGAAGCAATAACAAAAACAAGGGAATACGGTCATTGGATTCTCTGGATGCTATATAATAACGCGTATTGCAAATGGTCAGACTTTCTTGAACCGCCTCTTTCAATCAATCAATCATCGTTATCGAAAAATTTGAATATTTTATTAGACAAGGATTATGTTGAAAAGGATAATCGCGAATATCGAATTACAAGGGATGGTGAGACGCAATACTTCAAAATGTTGAAAAAATACGATTTAGATCGCCAGTCGATATTGGACGAAGAGAGCAAAAGAGTTGAAGTCATTACAGATAAAGTAGGCAAATTCTTTGACGAATATGAAATAGAAGACGATGAGATTAGATATCGTTTCTTGAACATGGTACTTAGGTTAGATTATACAAAGGTAGAAGCCACCTTGTCAGACGAGGTAGATTTTGATAAAATTTTGCTATATTTATCAATTAATCATCCTGATAATTATCCTAATTACATTACAGCAAAAGATTTTGCGTTAGAATACGATATAAAGCTGACAACATTACACTTTTTCGTAGAAAAAATCGTTGAAGATAAGCTATATGCTATTAAATTCTTTAAATTAATAGTTAACGATAAAATTATGTATTTCATCCAAGCCGAGGAGAGATTAGAAAAGATGTTAAGCGTAATTATCGAGGACTATATTAGAAAATTCACTTACTTGAGCAAGTTCCAGAAAAAAAATGGAGCCCAATCCACTCCTCCAGATATCAACCGACTATTAGACGATGTTCGTAAAGATTTATGTAATGATCTATTCCACGAAGATTTAAAACCATCGCTTAGGAAATTTTTGGTTGAATATATAGAACATCTTGCTTATAAATTTGAAACGGAGAAGAGTTTAATAAATCATACTGATAAAATAAAGGGGATAGCGTTTCAAAATGTGTTCGAAGTAATTCAAAGTTTTGATACCACTGACACTGCTAATGTAACGAGTAAACCAGTTGATAATGAATCATATTACTTTTTGCATAATAGAATCTTTGATACTTTAGATGTATTATATCTATCGAAAATTGATTTTATCCGTACGCCTGAGTTCAAAAAGGTATACTTCCCTAAAAACACTGATTTAATTACTAAAGTTGAGCGAAAATTCTCTAAAGGTAAATTATCAAAAGTGAACGAACTCCTTACGAACAACATTACGAACTTGAATGAACTTGAACTGATGATATTGAAAGATTTAACTTACACATCTGGTGGAGATTTAGAAGATTCGATAGAATTAACCGGGAAAATCATTAAAAAACACCCTGACGAACATATAGGTTATCTATTTCAATCTATAACTTTCTTCTTGATGGGTAAGTTCAAAAAGGCTTTGGAAATTATCGATTTAGGTTTAGCTAAGTCATACGATATTTCATTGATTTGCCAAAAGGCGCAAATTCTTATTAATTACGATCACGATAAGTCGTTGGAAGTCATTGAAGATGTAATTGAAGAACATCCGAATAACGCGTTATTGCTCCGAACGAAATTTTTAAGCGTTATGACGGATAAATTGTGTTGTGAAAAATCGGTTGATGAACCTTTAGAATTTATTGATAAGCTTATAGAAGCGGATCCTGATAATTTAGAGCTTGCAGTGTTAAAAGCAGTGTTTTTCATTGTTGTAAATAGATATAAAGAAGCGAAAAATTGGATTAAGCAGAAGATAGATTTCAATTTATTTAAACAGGATCCACGAGTTGACGCTGCAGCGTATTTAATTTTAGCGTATTCTTATATAGCTAGGGGTAAGTTTGATAAAGCTTTAGAGATTGTTCAAAAAGTAAGATTTCACTATCCAAATCACGCCCTTTCCCATATTATCACTGGATTAGTCCATGGATTCAACATTGTCTACAATTTTGATGCGAGTAAAGCTAATAGGGAGTTATTTAGAGAAGAATTTCAGAAAGCAAAAGCGATGGAGCAAAGTGAGAAAAAACTTTCTAGGTATTATCAGTTGGAAAGCTATATTTTGAACGAAACGGACGGTATTGAAGAAGCGTTGATAACGATCAATAAAGCAATCGAACTAAGTCCTGAGCACTTTGATATCTATCTTACTAAAGCTCATCTATATTTATCTGACAAAGAACGAATGTTATTTACTAAAGATCATCTATATTTACCTCACAAAGAACGAACAGCGGAAGTATTGGAACTATATGACGAATTGACGGAGAAATTTCCTCAAGAAGGTAAGAGTATTTACCAAATGAGATCCTTTTCTTATTTCGTAATGGATGATATTTTAGAGGGGATCAGAATTCTTGAGGAAGGTCTTAAAAAATATCCAAACGCAATAGGCATGCTAAACAATAGAGCGGTGTTTACTGCTACTATAGGAAGATTCGAAGAAGCAATTGAGGCTATTGAAAAAGCAATAGAGCTCGATCCTCTTGATGCGAATCTATATGACACTTACGGAGAAGTATTGATG
Organism: Promethearchaeota archaeon; assembly: GCA_030615145.1. Lineage (GTDB taxonomy): Archaea > Asgardarchaeota > Lokiarchaeia > Sigyniarchaeales > SOKP01 > SOKP01. Next base: position 11,336 of record JAUWZT010000107.1, read on the forward strand.
AAATCACAGAATTATGAAGCGGCTATAGTAAAATTTACTCAAGCCTTAGAAATGAGTCCTAATGGATGGTTTACATTCCACACATTTTTAAAACTCTCAAAGTGCTATAAAAGTCTCGGGGATCTCGAGAAAGCAACAACTTGCTACGATAAAGCAAAAATCTTAACGGAAAAAGTAATTCCTGGTAAAA
>JAUWZT010000161.1 GCA_030615145.1 Promethearchaeota archaeon
GTTTATTATAAGAGTGCTATACATTGATACTCTTTATAAGAACACCATTTATTTTTCTTTTTTTTTTAAATCTCTATTGAATTATTTATTAGAGCCGATGAAATGGGGATATGATAGAAACAAGATTCATAAAAAACCTGCACATTACGGTATTAGTATAAATAATGTTTTTATATATAAAAACAGGAGTTAATTCTTTGAATTAATGAAGCGGACCTGGCAGGAGTCGAACCTGCGATCTTCGGATTAGAAGTCCGACGCCATATCCAGGCTTGGCTACAGGTCCTATTCAATTTTAGTTATAATAATAAATATAAAATCGTCTTTAAATTTTTTGTTTGGAGACATTTTAATAAATATTTAAGCTTTATTTTCAAATTCGTAAGAATCTAAACACGATTAATAGCAATCGATTCGTATCTGAAAATATCTTATTCGCTAACAATAAATTAATAATTTGTTAATATAATTTTCTTTTAAATTTGGAATACTATTATTATTAAATATTAATACAATTTACAATTCCGCTAGAAATACGATTCTATATTAATGAGTGGTAAAGTTGCTTAAGAAAAAGATTTTTGTGCATCAGAACATCCTTTATGCTTTTAATTGGAATATTGCTCATCATAAGGAAAAGATTTTGCAAAAGAACCCTAATCGAGAAGAATTCATTAAACTAGGTTCTTATTTTAAGAGAATATACAAAGGAGATATTCCCAATGACTTGTTCAATTTACAAGGACTTTCTCGCGTCTCACAATTTAAAATGAGAGGGTTAAAACCGGCTTTTATCACAAGTTTCAGTAAAAAATTAATTCGAGAAGGAAAAATACGATACCTCGGTTCAGATTCTAAATTACCGAATTACACGCAAAATGTATTTGAAAGTTTTAAAATCAATAAAATTGGAAAAGCCCCTGGTCACGATCCTGTTTTAAAGAATATTTTAATCAAAGATAAGAATTCAGTTGCAATTGAAGTTCCAGTCTGGAAAAAGGTTAACAATAACTACATTACAGGACACATAGATCTTATTCAAATTGAAGACAATATAGTAAAAGTGATTGATTATAAACCAGAAGGAAACTTTATGAATTCATTACCACAAGTTGCTACTTATGGCCTTTTAATAAAGTCAAAATTTGAATTACAACATATTAAATGCCTTTCTTTCAATAAAAAGGAAGCTTGGGAATATGACCCCGTAATTTTGTTAACAGATGTAAAAGATTATTTGGTTTCTCATCGAATTAAAAAAAGGAAATGGGAAGACTTTGTAAAATAATTCTAATTTACTTCAATGATTTCTTCCCTTTTTGAATTGTTTCATCTTCTTCTTCTAGCGTAAAATGTTTTAGGAAAAATAAATAGCTCAAAAATAAGCCAATTGCTTCTACAACTATTCCGGTAAATGCAATTATTGTCCCATTATACCCTAGATGTCTTAATAATAAAGCACATCCTAAACCCGAAGTTGCGCAAACAAAAAGAATAAATCCTTTAATTATTTGAGAAAATGAATCTTTTATATAGCCCAATTCTTTTTTAAGCCACGACATGGTTTAATCATACGCGTTTAATGGTGCTTTAAATTAAAAATTGTATATAAACTAAATTATGATGATTTTAATATTTTTGTTATTTTATTTTGATGTGTTTAATTATTTCTCCGTTTTTTCTTGAATTTTAAATAAACTGCGTCGTCTAAAAGTACCCCAATCTTTTTTGCAATTTCTTTAGCTATTTCGTATCTCTCTCCATCAAGTATTTTATCAATTTCAACAGAATTTGGAGCATGGCCTAATCTTTCAGATAAAATTCTATCTATAATAGCAGAGATATCAGATTTAATTCTGTCATAATTAGGTAAATTCATATTTACCATCTGAGATTTAATTTTTTCTACAGCAAAATGAAAAAATTCACAAAATCTATTAAAACAGCCACCTTCTAATCCGCTATGTATTTTAATCTGTTCAACCGCGATTTTAGTATCTTTTTTTTGCCAATAGAATTGACGGGGGTTCATACCAGGACGATTTATGCCCATTAAAGTAGAAGTTATTTTCCGTTCAATCCAATTAAGAGTGGTTTCTTCTTGTATTTTACGAATTTCTATTTTCTTATCTTCCTCTATTTTCTTTTCAGCTTCTGTGGCAATCTCAACTTTTTCTTTCTCTACTTCTTCAAAACTTTCAAATCTTTTGATTAAATCATAGGCGATACAATATGAAATGGGGGATATTAAATCGGCTTTTAATTTTAAAGGTAAGATTTCTTTGTAGATATAACTATCTTCATTTTTCAATTCAAAAATACTTTCCTCTAATGATGTATTAGTTAAACGTGATAATATAAAACCATTTACAAGAAAAACTTGATTATTAGCGTTAAAAACAACAACTAATTCATTTTGCCTTTTTATCAAACGTTCGATGCTTAATTCTTCTAATTTTATTTGAGCCCAATCTTCAATACCTATAGTTCTTCCTGCTCGTTTTAACGCTGAAGTAAATAACGCTTTATCGTTTGAAACTATGCCATACAATTCAATGATCCGACTTAGTTGTCTTAAAATTTTAGATAAAATAAAGTAAAATAGATCTTTCGCTAAATTATTCAAAATCTTATCAAAATCATTAAGAAGAATTATTTGGGAATAATTGCTCAAACCTAAATCTTGGAAAAATTTTTTGTCGATGATTTGCTTTTTCCTTACGAATTCTCTTAAATCATTAATTGAAAAATCCATTTTCTTCTCTAAAACTTTCCATAACTCTTCAAGTTCAACATCATTTCTATAAAGAATTTTTAACAGGTTAAATTCTGTAAAATTCCCAAATTTTGTAATTATGTTTTCAAGAAAGGGAAATTTAAGATTACACAATGCTTTTTTTGCTAAATTAATCAAATTTTTCTTTTTATCGTTTAAAGCGATTAAATCTTGCTCTTTAATGTTATATCTAATCATGTTTTTCTTTACATTTTCAACTAACTCATAATCGACATTAATTAAATGTAATGTATCCTTGATTCCTCTTTTGTTAATTAAAAAAATAATATCTTCAAAACTAGATTCATATAAACTTTGAAGAAAATAAATAAAATCGTTTGGATTTGTTTTAAATTGCTTAATTAATTCAGATTTTAATTCAGATAGGATTTTCTCCTCAAATTGTTCGTAATTTATATTTTCTTTGAAAGCACTCTCAATAGACTCTATTATTCTCTTTTTTAAATTATTTCCTTCTAAGTAAGTTCTTAATCCTGGAACTGAAATTGGAAACTTATTAAATTCATGCTCTAATATTCTTTTTTTTATCATTCTTATAGGCATGGTCTGAACTTGTAACTCCTTGTATGATTTAAACTCAAATTGCTTTTGCATTCTTTCGATTAAGCGATTCAATGTGGATACTTCAATATATTTATCCTCTTTTTCCTCTCTTTCTAATTTTTTTTCCATCTCAATCGATATACCTTTAAATGCCGCACTTTCCTCTAAGATTTCTCTTTTTATTATATCATTAAGCCCAATTAAATCTCCAATAAAATCGTAAAAATAAAAGGATGGGAATTTAGAGATAATATTTAACAGTTCGCGTTCAATTTGGGTTTCAATATCGTTTATTTTTTTCACTCTCTGAGTTTGTTGAAGATTACTTGTTCTTTCTTCAATTAATAGCGTCAAAAACAAATTCTCTAAATCAATTATATTGTTAAATATGCTTCCTTCCAATTCAAATGATGTTTTTAATAAAGAATCAACTTCCTCTATCAAAATATTTTTTTCTTTTAATTCTAGTTCTTTAGTTAAATCAAAAGTAAATTTGTTTAACTCCAACGATTCTTGCACTTTAATACCCATATAATGGTACAAATGTACTGCCGCTGTAGCAATTAGTAGTGAGCGCAATGTAGGGGCTGTGTGAATCAATGCAAAAATTATTTTTTTATCAGCCTCTCGCTTCAAGTGCGAAATTATCAGATCAATCGTCTGAAAAAATCTATAGGTGCTTTCTACAGCAGTAGTTTTTCGTTTTACTCCACTTATCATAACTCTTTTATCCATTCTCGATATACTTCCTTAAAATTATCTGCGATATCATATTTGGCTTTTTTATACCAATATTTAAAATTAAAAGTGTGATATAAATCAGCATTAAACAATTCTTTTTCTTCATTTGTTAATTCATGCTTTAAAATCAAGGATACAGGCCTTGGTATTAACTTCGAAAAATACTTCAGTTTTCTCTCTTTTATGTAATTATAGAACGGCTCTGCCCCATCAATGCTGAAATATTTAACGGGAATTATATTTTCTCGATCAATATTTAATAAATTAATTTCCTTTTCAACATTATTTTGAATGTATTTTGGAAATTCTGTCTTTATATCAATGCAAAACTCATAATGTTTATAAAAATCTATTAAATGTTCTTTCTCCCTCTCATCTGAGACGGTTAAGATATATTTATCTAACAACTTGAAAAAGCTTTCTGGTTCTTGCTCTTTTGATTCTCTTTCTTCAAGATATCTTATGAAATCAAATACGGTCTCATCTAAAGACCAATTTCTTTTTTCTTCTATTTTAAAAAATTTCTTAGCATAATCACTTATCCATTCTAGTACATAAGTTTTCCAGGCTAAATCAATCCCACCAACTCTCTTTTCTAAGAATCGATGAAATCTATTCGAAAAAGTTACTGGGTCTGTTATTTCAACATCTGGTTCTTCTTTTAAAAACCGATTTATCGTAGTGTATCTTAGAATATAATTCAATAAATATTTTAGTTCGTTAGAATATCGCTCAAATTTATTTATATGTGATTTTATTACGTTCCAGTCTTTTTCCATTTGAATTTCTGCAAAGGCAATTAAATCACTTATATTTAACTTAATCCCTTCAAAGAACGATTTAATATTCCCATTTACTATTTTTTTAAATTCTCTTGTTAAAGAATCTTCATTGAATTTATTTACTTTTGACAATACGCTTGGACTTATTTCTATTTGGTTTATTAAATATTGTTCAAACTTAGTTAATATGTTTTGACCTAAAGTTTTCGATGGTTTCTGTTCTTTATCAAATTTTTCGTTTAAATTACCAATAAAATAATAAGTCAAGGTTTTCAGTCTACGTCTCGAAAGATATTGAGGAAACGACTCTATTATTAACATAAAACTATTCTTAATAACTTCAGCAAAATAATTGATTACAGAGCTTAATTCTATAGCTCTAAATCTTTCTCCACTACTAATTGATAACTTAATAGATTCAGTTGCAAATTGACAAAGTTCTTTAAAAATATTGAGGTTATCTCCAGCAATATCAATTATATATTTGTTATATTTTTCCAAAAGTTCGAGCAAATCTCCAGTTTCCCCCGTAGTTAGAAACTTTTTAGAGTGTTTTAAAAAATTGTCAACAATTAACTCCAATTCTTTTATTATGCTCTCAATATTAGAAATTACCCAATCTCCAGAATGTAATTCTTTAACATTCGCAAGTTTTTCTTTGATTTTTAAGATAAGAAAAGAGATTAACTTATCTTGTATTTCATCTATAGTCCCTGTATTTGCTAATTTAAGGAGATTAGTCCCTAAGTTTAAGGTTTTTTCTATTATAAAATTAGCACTAGGCTCAGATATTGTGTATTTAAGATGATTAATTGTCGATTTGCCAGTAAATGGAGATTTAAGGCGCTCATATTTATGATTTGAAAATATCATTTCGATAGGTCTTTTATTCCATAGAAATTTGACATCAGATTTTATCGCAGCATAAGTAATTAACATTTCTTTCTCGGTTGGAAGAGAAACGCTTAAACCAATCAATTTTTTATTCCATTTATCTTCAATTAAATCTCCATAAAGTTTTTTACTAAAACGCGTCGCAAATTTTTTAAGGACTTGAGTTTTATCACTATTTCCCAATTCGGGACGACTCGTAAACTCTTCCACTTCAAAAAATAGTCTACTAATGTGATTAACAGATTTCCTTGATTTATGAGGATCTAAATAGCCAGTTTCAGGTTTCAAAGCAAGTAATAAACTTTCACAGTCTTTAAATTTACCCGGAATTAATAACATAGATTTTGGATAAATATTAACCATCGCATCTTTTTCGTCAAAATTATGCAACTCAAATTCAATACTAAAAACTTCTGAACCTGAATAATCTCTTAGAATTGCGTTGTACATACGCAAGAATTTAACTACTTCTTGCGTTAGTTCGTTAACTTTTTCTTTAGTTAACTTGCCCGGCCCAATTACATCACCAACTATTAAATCTGTTGGACTAGAGTAACCAAAAATTAAAGAAAATTGATAATTTATTGATTCTCTTGTAGTTATCATAATTTCGTTGTTTTTTCAAATTTAATTTTATATAGAATAATAATGATCTATTTTAACTTTTAGCAATAGAAATTATTTTTTAAGGATTTTATTTTCTTCAGATAAAAGATTTAAATAGTAACTCTATTAAAAGTACGAGGAACAAAAAATAAAAAAATAAAAAGTATCAACATTATATTAATTATAATTAAAATATTGTAAAATCTTTAAATTCAAATAAATTAAAAAATTAACCCAGAATGTGATGTATTATCGAATTTGGAAGCGACTTAGGAATAGGACCTGAAGAAATTGAAAAAATAAGCCCTCAAATTACATTTATTACTTCAAACGCAGACATAGAAGCCATTGCCCTCGTAAGCGTAGAAGGGTACCAGATCGCATTTTCGGCGCTTCCGCAATATAAAGTAGACGGGGATCAATTCTGTGGGCTTGCGAGCGCTTTGCTGATGACCGGAAGCTCAACAATCAAAACATTATTTCAAGAGGAGCTAAGTGAAATAATTGTGAGGGCAGAAGATGGCTATATTATCGTCAGTAATGCCGGACGTTTAGTAATTGTATGTGCGGGAACTCTTATTGACACTTTAATGAAGACCGTTAAGGTAATGAGGGTAGCAGCTAAAAATTTAGCAAGTATTTTTGAAGGGAGATAATAAAAGTAAAAATAATTTTCAAGAGATTGTTGCTTTTTGAATATTTTATCATTTATTATTACAAGCACCTTATACCTTTATGGGTTAATCTCATTATATACCGCCCTTTTAGCGAAGAAAAGAGGCGAAAAAGGGGCCTTTATAAATAATTTGGTAAACTCTCTAATACTAATAATTAGTATAACAATCAATTTAATTACAAGTAACTTTTTACACGTTTCGAATATTGATTTTATAGTTTTTCCATTTGATATTTTTATGATAATCTTTATCATATTTTTTCTTCCTCTTTTTTATTATTCGATTTATAGAGAAAAGCGAATTGTTAAAAGAGAATTAAAAGAGGAACCTTGGAGAGAAGATTCCTCCTTACTATTGGAGGTACTTCCATTTAAATACGAGCTTTATAGAAAATTAACTCATTTGGTTGTTTTAGGGATTGTTTTTTTTTATTTCACTTTAGGATTTATAGTTCAAAATATATTTGTATATGTTTTAGAATTTTTCCCTAATATCATTTCAGAGATATTCTTTTCCATCTATAACATAGAGGTTAATAAAATGATTTTTACTCAATATTTAGTAGTTTTTTTAGTTGGAGTCTCTTTAATTGGTATGTTATCTGCCGATTTTATTAGAATTTTAAGACCAGACCTCTACCCTTTGAAGCCAGTTAATCGAATTTTAAGAAAAAAAGAGCGACACATGAGATTGGGCCCACATATCTCCATGGGAATTGGTTGTTTTTCAATAATAATCTTATACGGGATGTTTCAACCTATAGGCCCATTGGTAATTTGCACTTCAATGACGATGTCAATTTTTGCTGATATGACAGCAAATTTAGTCGGAAAAAAATTTGGGCGCAAGAAAATTCGAGATACAAAAAAAACATATGAGGGTTTATTTGCGGGTATGAGCGTAGCCTATGTCTCTGGAGTTATCACTTTGCTGCTTTTAAGACAAGTATATATGTTAAAACCCGTAAGTTTAATTTTAATTCCCTTAGTTGGAGCAGTAATTATTGGACTTTTAGATTTTTTGGATTTGGAGGTTGACGATAACTTGTCTTATAATTTTATTGTATCAACAGTTTTATTTTTTATATCGATATTAATATTAATTTAAGAAGTTGAAGTAATGATTTATTTAGTAAAATTTTTCAATTAAATAATTTTTAATAATTAAGAAAATGTTGGAAGAAAAATTAAAAATAGCCAGATTAAAGAAGGGAACCGTTATTGACCATATTGACGCCGGATACGCGTTAACTATTATGAGTTTAACGGGACTTGACGAATCTCCAAATCTTATTACAATTGGTGTTAATGTTTCGTCTAAGAAATATCAAAGAAAAGATATTATAAAAATTGAAGG
>JAUWZT010000214.1 GCA_030615145.1 Promethearchaeota archaeon
ATAAAATCGAACTCATCATAACAATCCGAATCAAACGATACTAAAGTGTCTATTGCTTTAAAGGATACACCTAATCCTTCAATATCTGTTTTATAAGCATGATTCATGTCATAAGCAGAAATCTGTGCTTTTTTAATTCCAGCTTTCAATAAAGATTTAACAAAAGCTCCAGGACCTACGCATGGATCTAATACTTTTTCATTGTTTTTAATTATACCTAATTTAGATACGATATAATCTGCCGTTTTTGGAGGAGTTAAGACCACTCCTAAATCCTTTTTGCTCGAATCTATTATTATTAAACACTTTAAAATTTAATATCTAAATTAAGTTTGGTTATCAAATACTATTAAGTTATCGATGATCATCTCACATAAATTTTTTAACAAAGAACTGTCTATTTTGTCTACTGTATCGCGGATCGAATGAATATATTTATACGATTCCAGGTCGCCAATTCCTATCCCCTCAAACTTATTCTTTTTTAAATAATATCCATCCGAATGAGAGCCAAAATATATTTTCTTGGGATTTCTTTTAATTTCCAAACCCTTATTATTATTTAAAAATGTGTTGTAAATGGATTTAACGTTTCCTGACATTTTTTTACCGGGAAATAAGTATATGTTTTTGGCGATCGCGTCAAAATTGAAAATTATGGATTCCTTTTTGTTAATGTGTTCTAATTTATAGCAGAAATTCCGGATTCCCATAGTTCCACATTCTTCCGCACCCGTAAACACGAACCATAAATTGAAATGATTTAACCTAAATTCTGGATTTGAGTAGTAATTTAACAATTCAAGTACGCACGCAATTCCAGAAGCGTTATCAATAGCTCCTTTAGACTTGTTATTTGTGGCGTTTAATAGGATAAAAATTGTGGATATTAGGTTAATTGCTATTGGAAATGCTCCGATGATGTATAACAATAATGAATATGAAACGAAAATATAGTTCTTGCAAACTATTATAATAATTATTGTAAGAGATGAGAAAACCCAAGCTCTTATAACTCTTATTCTTGCAAGAATTGAAAACGTTTGCCCTTTTGAGTCTAAATGGCAAAAAAATAGAACGCCTTTTTCACGGTTGCTATCATCGATTTTGTTAATTTCTGACTCTTCATTCTTGGGCATTAAGTCAAGTTTAACGTAAAGATTTGCTGAATTTAACTTCTTTCCTATTTTTATGCGTTCCGGTTTTCTTGTAATTTTAAATAAAAAGCCCAATAACAATAATATAAGTATTGAAGAAATTGGAATAATAATTGTTATAAAATTTAAAAACAACATTAGTAGAAGCGCAAATCCCGATAAAAGCGCAATTTTGGGGTATATTCTTGCATAAAAAGTACTAAATACGAACTCTTGACTTAACGGTTTAAATTTTAATTGTTCTAGTTTCTTAAATGCTAAATTAAAAGCCTTTCTTTCAATGTCCGTACCCGATAATCTTGGAAAGGAAAATGATTTTAAATTTTCTCTTATGCGATTTTCGTCGATCATTTTGATTTCTATCAATTTATTTAATCTAAATAAGACCCGTATTTTGCAGAACTTACAATTTTTCTGTAAATATTTAAATAACCTTTCTTTACCTTAGGTTCAGGTTTTTTCCAATTTTTTAATCTATTTTTAATTTCTTCTTCTGAAATTAATAAGTTCAATAGACGATTTTCTATATCTATTTCAATCATATCTCCATCTTGAACTATTGAGATTGGACCCCCTTCAAATGCTTCGGGGCAAACATGTCCTATGAAAGGTCCTCTTGTTGCGCCTGAGTACCTTCCATCAGTTATCATTGCTACGGAATCTCCTAACCCCATACCTATTAGAACAGCTGCGGGGATAGATAATTCTCTCATACCCGGGCTTCCTTTAGGCCCTTCGTATCTAACGACTAAGACATCCCCTTCTTTAATTTTATCCCTCATCAAAGCGTCTTTTAATTCTTCTTCCGCTTCAAATACTTTGGCAGGTCCTTTATGATGTCTCATTTTATAGTCAACTGCACTCTGCTTTACGATTGCTCCTTCTGGCGCTAAGTTTCCTTTTAATGCAGCAATACCTCCTTCATTTGAAATCGGATCGTTTAGGTCGCGTATTATCTGATGTTCTAATACCTCAACTCTTTCAAGATATGTTTCTAACGACTCTCCTAAAATATTTACTGTCGATAAATCTAAAAGCTTGGATAATTTCTTAGTAAGAACTTTAACGCTCCCCGCTTCGTGAAACTCTGTGAGGTTATATTCGGAAGCCGGTTTGAATTTAGCCAATAACGGAACAGATTTACTTAATCTATCAAAATCAAAATGGTTTAGAGTGCCGCCAATTTCGTGAGATAACGCACACATATGAAGAATCATGTTAGTGGACCCTCCAAAAGATAAAGCAACTTTGCACGCGTTTTCTACCGATTTATGTGTGATCAAATCTAAAGCGGTAATATTCTTTTCTACCAAATTCATTATAGCTTTTCCTGTTTCTTTACTCAATTCTTCGCGTCTCTTTCCTATTGCGCTTGTGGTAGCACAATCAGGTAACGAAAGCCCCATTACTTCAACGATACAAGCCATTGTGTTTGCTGTGCCCATCATATTACACGCTCCTGGAGAACAACAAGTTTCAGATTCAATAAGAAAAAACTCTTCCTCACTAATTTTTCCCGCTTTAAATTTACCAATTGCTTCTTTGATATCAGAAATTACAAAAGTTTTTCCTTTTAACGGGCCGTCATTGAAATATTTTGGCTTCATAATACCTCCAGTTAAAAATATTGTAGGAATATCACATCTGGCGGCTGCTAAGAGCATACCTGGTATAATTTTATCGGACGAACTTAACATTACCATTCCATCAAATTTATAGGCTTTTATCGTACTTTCAATTGATGAAGCAATGATTTCTCGCGTAGGTAAAACAAAATTAGAATAATTGCCTGAATTGGCAATACCATCGCATGTAGCAATTGTATTGAATTCCATAGGAGTGCCTTCTGCTTCTCTTACGCCTTCTTTGACATAACTACTTAACTTCCGTAAATGGATGTGTCCAGGATTAATCTCATTCCATGAATTAACGATCGCTATACGTGGTTTGGCTAAATCTTTATAAGAATAGCCGCAACCACGAAATAAAGCTCTGGAATAAGCTTTCAAAGGATCTAAATCTTTTTTTTCTGCTGGCATTTTAAGTTCTACTACGACTTATTTATATAATTTAAATTTAATGTTCCTTCTAGATATTATCCGAAAACCAATTATTTTTTAAAAATTTTTGTTTAATCGTAATTTAGAACATTTTCAGAAATAGAGTTATATATATAAAATTAATTTCTTTTTACTAATTGTCATGTCATGGCTGAAAGTAGGAGTAATTGGGACTGGCGTCATTTTTGATCTTAATGTATTAGGATATTTAAATAATAAAGATGTAAATATTACTTGCCTATGCAATAGAACTACAGAGAAAGCAAAAAGCAAAATCAAACAGTTCAATTTAGGTAAAAACATCAGAATATATTCTGATTATAAAGAAATGTTGGATAAAGAGGAATTGGACATCGTTGAAATTCTCCTACCTCATCACCTACACTCAGAAGTAACGATTTACGCTGCCAGGAAAGGAGTAAAAGCAATTTCAGTCCAAAAGCCCATGGCTTTAACGTTAGTTGAAGCAGACAAAATGATTAAAGCGTGTAAAGATTCTGGATCAATTCTTTCGATATACGAGAATTTCTTATTTACCCCCCACATATTAAAAGCCAAAGAATTAATCGATTTAGATTATATTGGCGATCCCTCATCAATTCGAATAAAAATTGCGATGGGGGGTAAAGGTGGTTGGAACACGCCAGATAGTGCAAACAAATGGAGAGAAGATCCAAAAATGATAGGAGGCGCTAAAATGGGCTCCCCAGTTCTACTTGACAATGGGTGGCATGCGTTTGCGTTAGCAAGGTGGTTCTTTGATGAAGATATCGATAAAGTTTTTGCGTGGACGGATAATTTTAAAGGTTTAGATGCTCCAGCATATGTAATGTTCAAATATAAGCAAAGCAGAGAACATATTGTTCCGCAATATGGTCATATGGAATTTTCTTTAATGCCTGAGATGACACTTCCTTCAAAATATTATTCCACTGATGAATTTATTGAAATTATCGCAAGTAGAGGAATTATGAAAATAAATCAAGGAACCTCATTAGGAAATCAAATGTCAAAATCAAATATCTTCGCTCCAATAGTAATAGTTAGAGATGGAAAGGTTGAAACCTATAGCGATTTTGAAAACGATTGGAAATATAGTTTTATTAACGCAACAAAGTATTTTATTGATGCTGTAAAAAATAATAAAGAACCCATTTTATCGGGTGAACAAGCGAGAAAAGTTTTAAAATTCAATTTAGCAGCAGTAAAGTCTGCTGAGCTTGGTAAAGAAATAGTTATTGAAGAAATGTGCTAATTATTGGTCATATTGGTATTTGAAATCCGTATGTTCTAAACCTTGATTAATTCCTTTTTTGAAATCTTTTCGCTTTCTTCTATAAAATGCAGTTAAACCATTTGGATCTGCATCTAAAGGTTCCTCAACAACGCAAGATTTATTTTCCTCATTTTCTGCGTTTATTTCTTCCCAATACACAATCTTTTTTTGCTGACTGGAGATATAAGGCATTTTAGCAAATACACATAAAGCCCTTCCCTGTTCTCCCGTATAAACAGGTTCACCACCATTCTTTATTATATCTATAAAATGTTCTGTTGAATTTATGAACGAATACCTCCAATCTCTAGGTAAGTCCTCACCAAATGATTTTACTTCTCCATTGACATAAACGACAATAGGGGGATATTGAGGTGTTTTAGAGACAAAATTACCTCCAGATGTGCATTGATTTATCCACATTATACCTTTAGTTCCTGATATCTCAATAAATTCATCACACTCGTAATAATTACTTGGATAATAAAGATTTGGAGCCATAGTAAATTCCATAGTACCGCATTTAGGCGGCTCATCGGAGCTTTTGGTTGGGTATTTCCAAAAGATGTAAGATGGCTCATCTATAACTTTGGAAAAATAATCTATCCAACCATATACCTTCGCAACTCTTTCTTGCCCCATTAACCAAAGCGCCATTGAAAATTTGTGGATTCCATCGTCATAAACCATTGGTCCACCCCCACAAACATCAACTTTAACGCGCCAAATAAGAGAATTTAGCTCTCTAGGCATACCAGGTCCTCCAGTTGACACCGTATTAATTCTAAAATTTAAAAGTTCTCCAATAACTCCGCTATCTAATAATTCTTTTGCTCTTAAATAAACTGGATAAAACCTAAAATTTTCAAACAGCTTAAGTTTTACATTTTCCTCTTTGCAAACTTGAATCATTTTATCGCAATCA
>JAUWZT010000155.1 GCA_030615145.1 Promethearchaeota archaeon
AATAATACTCTCAGGATGGATACAAACTTTCACTTTTCCTTCTTTTTGATCCGATGCGGTGATAACAATATCATTTATTTTTATATGATTAAGATTTGATGTTGGATCTACTTGGGCGTTACCTGAAAAAATATTTTCGTAACCTACAAAATATGCTGTGAATTCGTCTTTAGGAGCTTGAAATATTACGTTTGGAGAACTAATTTGATTAATTTTACCTTGATTTAAAACCGCTATTCTATCCGCTAACCTTATTGCTTCATATCGATCGTGAGTGCTTAATATGATTGTTTTTTCTTTATCTTGTTTGATTTTATTAATAAAACTATCTAGAATTTTAATGTTCATTGGATCCAAATTTGCTGAAACCTCATCAAGTAAGTAAATTTCAGGGGTGATTATAAAATTCATCGCGATTACTACTCTCTGCATTTCTCCTCCTGATAAAGCTCTAGCGTTTTTTTTTTCCATACCAGAGAGTCCTACGGATTCAATTATTTCTTCTACTAGATGTTTGTACCGTTTATATTTCAATCCTCTAACTTTCAATCCATAAGCGATATTGTCAAAAACCGAAGCAGCTCTTACTAAGGGTTTTTGCCTTACGAATGATAATTTTCTTCGATATAGTGTTTTTTCTTTTCTTGATAAATTTGTTATATCTTTATCCAAATATCTTATTTCCCCTTGCGTTGGAGATTCAAGCAACCCTAAAATTCTCAATAAAGTGGTCTTCCCACTTCCATTTGGGCCGATTATGGTAAAAGTTTCTCCCTTGTTAATTGAAAAATTAATGTTTGATAATACTGAGATTACATTACCATCTTTTTTATAGTAATCTTTTGAGAGGTTTTTAACCTCAAGAAGGCTCATTCTATTTATCACTCCCTTGTAATCGCGTTAAACCGTAATTTAATATAAAAGCTATCGATATTAGGATAATGCCTAACGCTATCGCCATACCAAATTCGCCCATACGCGTTTCTAATACAATTGAGGTTGTAAATGTTCTTGTTGCCCAACGAATGTTTCCACCAACGATCATAACAGCCCCAACTTCAGATATTGCTTGACCAAAAGCTACTAGAAAACCCGCAATAATTGATTTTTTAGAATGTTTGATTAATTCCCACCAAAGTTGCCGTTCATTGGCCCCCAAGGAAAGCACTGTTTCTTTCAAGGCGGGGTCTACGCTTTCTATTGCTGCTTTTCCAGTTCCAATTATGATTGGTACCGCTAAAAGAAATTGAGCGATAATCATGGCAGTTGTCGAATATAATAACCCTAGCGACCCAAATATTCCTCCAGCAGAGAGTAGTAAAAACACTATCAGCCCCATAACTACTGGTGGAAATCCCATAAAAGTATTTATTAAATTGCTGAGAAATCTTTTTCCCCGGAATTCTCTTAATCCAATAAAAGAGCCAATTGGTAAAGAAATTAAAGCTGCAAGAAATGTAGAAGTTAAAGAAACGCGAAATGAAACTTCAATCACTCCCCAGACTTCTGGATTTAAAGTAAAAATTAAAAAAATCGCTTCTAATATTCCTTCTATAATTTGATTTGACATCTTTCTTTTGTATTCTATTTAATCAAATTCTTGTTGGAAACTTGTCCAAAAAGAAACTTCTTCTTCAGTAGTTGGGCAATTATGTGATGAATTACACATTCCAAAGGCACCATGAAATAGTGTTTCTCCGTTTTTTGTATAAGAATTAATTAAATTTTGCCCATAATCAGAAGTAAGAAATCCAACAAACCTCAATACATTACTATATTTAACATGGGAATGTAGGTCGGGATTTACGGGGACTACACCATACGGATTAAGCAAATTATCCTCCCCTACAACTGATTCAGCTAAAACTTTTAGAGTTGTATAGGTATCGTTAAAAGAGAGCCAAGTACCTCTATCTATTAGAGTATATCCTTGGTTATTTACATCCTGAAAGGTCATTTGTAAAGTAGCTGCCATTCCTTGACCAGTTTCTGTGTATTTATCAGGTTGTTCAAACCACTCCACATCTGGAGTAACACTGATATATGACCATAAAGACAATTCTTTGGAATATGTACCTGAAGCATCTCCTCGAGAGTAAAAAGTTGAATTACCTGCATTTATACTTCCTTTTAATTTTGTCATAACAATATTGATGTTATCATTTAGTAATAATTCAGCAGGATTGTTTTCATGACCAACTATAATAAAATCATTGTACATGACACATGCTCTATTAATCCCAAAGGGAGTTTGCCCATCGCTATCGTTTACAAACGCATCTTCTCTTGATCTGGAATGAACGAGTATTACATCCACATCGCCATTCTCCCCATATACTAATGCCTGTCCCGTTCCAACTGATAAGACTGAAACTTCGATTCCTGTTTTTTGAGTAAATTCAGGTAATAAAAAATCTAGTAATCCAGAATCATATGTTGAAGTTGTAGTGGCGAGCACAATTCGAGCTGGATTTTGAGCTGATAGTATATCGAATATAAAAAAAGTTCCAAAAGAACCTCCCGTTATAAGAATAATAATAATTAGAAATACTATTTTATGCTCGCTAATTATAGTTTTTAATGCTCTACTCTCGCCCAATTTTTTTCACAAATTTTAAGTTTCTTGACAAAGTTTTTAAATTTTTCAATCTCCACTTCTCTCAAGTGAAAATTTACGAACTATTTGAGTGTACATAACGATTATTTATTTAAAAATTTTTTTTTATTTTCTTTTTTAGGATTTCTCTCTTTTAAAAATACGAAAATCTTTGTTTTAATTTAGAATTGAATAAATAGTTTATAGGTTGTATAAAAAATATTAAATTGTAATAGAAAGCGGATTTTTATGGAGATGACCCATTATCTACAAAAAATTTTATATTAAACAATTTATTGCAATTTCTTACCAAATATAATTTCCTATTAATTGCATTACTATAGCTTGACCAAACACAATGATTAGTAATAATCCAAATTCAGATCTTATGATCCGACCATTAGAATTATTAATATAGATAGCTACTGGAATTAATAAGAAGGGATAGATAAACATTGCAGCTCGAGCAGTTTCACCATGATCATAAGCACCAAGGACAAAAATAATCAAAAATGTTATTATAGCAGCGGATACTAAATGATACAATTGAGCGTAAGTATCATTTAATAACTTCTCGTTCTTTAAAGATTTGAATCCCTGATAGAATAAGACTATCAAAACCGGTCCGAAAAACATTAGAATGTCCATGATATTCTTGATTCGAGTGGTAAAGTATTCAAACGGGTTGCTAATTAATTCCCAGCCTTGAGTAGTTTCAGCAGCCATTGCTGTAATGAATGAATTAATATAATTGAATCCCAGTGAAAATAGGAGAATTCCATAGATTCCAATAATTCCCACGATCATTGTTAATAAGCGTTGAGAGTCTGTAAACATATTTTTAATTCCTTCTTTCGTAAAAAAGGCATTTCGTCTTAGTAATCCATTTCTCCTTAGATTGAATAGCTCATAAAAGCAAAGGCAACCAACAATAAATAATGCCATAAAGGAAATGAAGGATGCCAAGAAACCACAAAATATACAACCAATAACAGATATAATCTTATTCTCTCGGAAGTAGAAGTATATGACACCTATAATTAAAGTTGTAACAATAGCGTATATATTTGCCAAGTAATAAACTTGAATAGCGGGTAGCAAGAGATATAAGAATACCATGTACTTGGGAATCTCTCCTTCGAAAAAATTCTTAAAGATTCCGTTTAAAAAGAAGGCAGAAAACAAGGTCGAAATAACACATATAGCAATAGCAATAATTCCCGGAGAATTAAATAAGAGATATAATAGATATACGGTTAAAACTGCACCCGGAGGATGAGTTCTTGCATGTACAGTAAGATAATTCTGAAGGGATTCAAAATCACTAATGAAAGATATTGGATTTACGATTTGAACTGCATCTGTATAAATTTCTCCATTACCACCTATTGTACTGACAATTCCAATATCCCAACCACTAATCAAGTTGGTGAAAATGATTAGCAATGATCCGAATAACACGATCATATATATATTTAAGCTTCTTGGCTTTTTCCCATAAAAATATTGAATGACTATTACAAAACCGAGTATAATAATAGCGAACAATAACAATTCAGAAAGGGTAGGCCAGGAAAAAGTACCCCAAAATGGCCAAATATTTATTCCATTTCCTTCGAGAGGAGAATTTTGTGAGCCACCAGTAGGGGGCTTACCTCCAGCGGGAGGACCACCTACCATGGGGTCCCACATTGGTGAGACCAATGATAGGATTAAATAGTATGCTCCAATTATTCCAAACAATATAAACATCGTATAAATAAAGGATTTGATGTTATCACTTGAAAATATTTTTAAAATCTCATTTTTTTCGTGATTATCATCCTCTTTCTCCATTAAATCATGTTCAAATTCCCGATCATTTTTATTAACCATAAAATTTTTCACCATTTCTTGAAAAAACATCATTTAGTTGAAGAAAATCAAGCAAATTTAATTTTTAAATGCTTTTGGACCAATGGTCCCAAAGGTTTTTTTTAATCGTAAGATTATCTTTTTCAAGTGAAAAGATTTTCTTTCTTAGGATTTGAGCATGGTGCCATCTACACAATATCGTTCTACCAATATTATCATCCAAACAATTTTGGAAGGGATACTGCGAGCGTTCAAGGACAAGCGCAATCCGAGAAATGGGATAATTAAATCACATTTAATCAAATATAGTGCATTAAAAACAAGCACAGCAGAGAAATATTTTAATAGAATGGAAGAAGCGGAATATATATCATCACACGAGGAACCTTGGGGAGAACGAGTGAGAATAATTTATGAAATTACCCCAAAGGGTCGGGAGAGATATGAGTGGTTTGTTAAAATCAATACAGAATTAGGAGGTTAAGCTATAGAATGTCAGAATTACCTGATAAAAATGAAAAACTATTCAGAGAAGAAAACAATTTTGAGGAAAAATTCTCGAAAATTGAGAAAGGGGGATTGAATTACATTAAGAATGAGCGAAATTATTTGATACTGAGCGCACTTGTTCCTATTTATATAATTATTGTCCAATTTGTCAATTTAGGATATATTTTTACGGCCCCTCCGGTTAATCGCTTAGATCCTCGGCCACCTGCCAATCCAATTAATGTTTTTACACCTATTATTATTTTATTAGTCGTCTCTTTCTTTGCTTTAGTTAATTTTAGATATTTACTTAGTTGGAAAGGAAAGGTAAAAACATATGAAGGAAAAGCTTCCGGTAAACAGAAAACATTAACATCCTTATTTTATGATATTGTTAAAAACATGGAGACCATTAGAATTATCTTCATTATAGTTAATATCATCAGCTTTTATTATTTCATATGGTTCATTCTCTGGGCTTTGAGTATAATGGATCCGCATCATCCACCACCACCTCTTCATGTTAACATATTAAATGTATTATCACTAGGGGGGCTATTAATATACTTAATTATAGAATGGAGACACTTCTATCAATGGAATAGAAAATTGAGCAAATTAAAAAAGTTTGAAAAAGAAATCTATAAAGAACTTAATTTCTAAAGTTTTATTCCATGGAAAAAATTATTCATTATTTTTCATAATGCTTAGTAAAGCCTTTAAATCCAATTATTTAAATTTAATTATTACTATAAAAAATCTGGTTTTAGAACCATTGTTCCGTCAGAATTTATAAAGAAAATTTTTACTTGAAGAACTTGGACCACTAGAATTTAATTCGAATTGATTTAAATTGAGTTCAAATTTTCAAGTTTTTAACTTGATCAAGCTGTGTTTAATTATTTTAAAAATTTTATAAAAATAAAAAAACAAAAAGGTGTAAGAAAGTAAATAGTAGTTAAGGCATTGTTATAATGTTAGTATCTTCGTCAAGATTTATTATACCCTTTACTGCAAGCTGTTTAATAGTTCTAACAGCCATAATTGGAGGAACATCAAGCAGTTTTTTCAACTCATCAAGATTACAGCTACCTTGAGTCATAATAGTGGCTATTATATCAACCTCGGGAATATCTTCTTTAGAATTTTCTATTAAAAACGATGTAAAGTAGTTATCCCTTTTTAAATGAGTTAGTTTTTGATTTAAATCTTCCATTTTTTGTCCTGAATATGTTGTTTTTAGTTGATTTTCCCGGTTTTCGTTATCAATCTTTTTCTGGTCTAATTGTGACTTTTCTAACTCTTTTGAAGCGATTTTTTCGTTTATGGTATTTAACTTCGATAATAGGTTTTCAAGCTCAACTTTAGGTGTTTTGAGATCGTCATTAATTCTCTCTAATGTGCCTTTTAATTCCGAAACTTTTGATAATAATTCGTCCTTTGTAGATTTTAAGCTTTCAATTTTTTTATTTAAATCATCAGATTTAATTTTTAATCCAGTTAATTCATTCTTTTGAATTTCAATATTCTTTTCAATTTTTTGGAGATCATCATGCTCTAATTTCATTAATTTCCATGTTGAGCTTAAATTTTGAATAATATTTTCGCAATTTTTTTGAAAGGCTTGCTGATATTCATCAAATATTTTTCAAGTTGTTCAATTGATCCAATAATATCCTTTAAATTTGAACTCATTAGAAATCAACCTCCTCTTTTAGGGTTATCGTTCCTTCCGTTGGATTATATTCGATTGGTCCGTTATCTTCAAGCATTTTTACTATAATTTTTTTGGCGTCATCTTCTCTCATATCAATTGCAACTAATATATTTTTTAAATCTAAAGTACTTCCAAATTGTAAGGCTTTGATAAACTGAAATAATGAAGAGCTTATGTATTTCTTATTAATTAAAATTTTCATGGCAGCTACTCTATTCTCGTAAGATTGAACGAATTTTTCCTTCTTTATAAAAGTATTTTCAAGCTCAGTTTCTAAGGCTTTTAATTTTTCTTCAAATTTTTCAATGTCTTTATGTAAAGTAAACAATCTATCCTCAAGTTCTTTTAGACGCTGATCCCGACTTGTTAATTCTTCTTGTTTCGTTTTAATGGTTTGATGTGTCTCATTCAACTCATTTTGTTTTTCCTGAATTATATGTAATAATTCTTGGCGCTTTTTCGTTAATTCAGTATTATCTTCTTCATACTTTACTATATCTCGTTGACTTTGAGAAATCTCATTCTTGAAGGAATTAATTTCTTCATTATTACTTTCGATGGTTTTCATTAGGTTGTTCTTTTCATCTTCGTATTTTTCTAACTCTTCAAGTATGCTTTCGGGTTGCATTCTTAACTTCGGTATATAATCGCTATTTAATCCGCTAATATCTACAATTATTGAAGTCATCTTCTTCAAACTCGTCTTAGCATCTAATATTGGTACCTCACTCATACTAAATTCTCCTAAATATTTTAAACTAAATTTATAATTTATTTATAGTGTATGCATTATTAAATTTGTATTTTTCAAAACTTTCTATAATTAAATTGAAAAATTAGATTTCTTTTGAGATATTCTTTATGAAGTTTTCCTTATCGAGATTTAAATTAATATGTCTTCTTTTCATTACAATATTTAGATTCTCAATAAGTTTCTCTGTGAAATATTTGAAATTAAAATGAAATGTAGGGTTTTTCCGGTAATAGCTTTTTAAAAAGAGGTTTAATAGATCAATTTTTGATTTAGGATTATCCATTTCAAAAATTCCGGGATTTGTATCAAGCAACGAACAGCATATCCATGCGACATCGTCAATGTGATTTCCTTCGTAAGATTCTTCGAAATCCATACCATACAATTCGCTATTTGAAGGATTATATATGAAATCTCTTAGACATGTGTCGCCTTTATTTAAAACTATAATTTCTGAAAGCTCGTTCTTTCCAATCATATTATTTGTATGTAATTGAGTAAACCAATCTGCTAATTTCTCAACACAGGTAATAATCTCTTTTTTAACATCAGCGTCTAACTCGTTTAAACCAGCAACATCAACTAATTTGTCGTTAATGTAATCGCATAAATTAACCCCTTCCGCTTTTTCAAGGAATAAATAAGGTTTTTTATAAAATAATATATCGGGGATTAATAACTTTTGTTTCTTCAATCGTTTTAAAGTATTATATTCGTTATCGGCATTTTTAGTTCTAAATATTTTAACTATCATCTCTTTAGGTAGTCTTTCCGTTTCTTTGTTAAAAATTAAGCTGATAACTAAGTTTTGCTTACTATGTAAGGGAGCTATAACAAAATGATTAAATTTATCAACAAATTCAGGAAAATCTTCTCTAAGATCGGTAATGAGTTCCTTTCTAATTTTTAAAAGCTCCATTTTGATAAAACGAAAATAAAACGGTGATTAATATATTCTGATTTATGGAACGCTGTAATTTAATATTAAATATCAATAATTTCTATTAAATTTCTGTATTAATTTTTTGAAAAAAAAAGTGAAGTTGTTCACGGTAAATATTATATGATTTATGAAATATCATAATAATAAATTAAAGTCTAGATTAAATTTATTCCTTGATGAGATATGGAAAAACAATATAAAATTGGGATTTTTTACGGACCGGATCCAGATACAGAAATGTTAGCCCAAAAATTTGTTGGCAACCTTATCAACGACGACGAATTTTGTAAAGCGTGTGAATTGCTCGAAAAAGATGTCAAATGTGATAAATGTAGAGAATATGTAGGTAAATTTTCCAGTTCGATTTACTTTTACGAT
>JAUWZT010000020.1 GCA_030615145.1 Promethearchaeota archaeon
GTTCTGCGATGGTCGTAATACGGGCTAAATCTACTAGGTATGTTAATTGTGATTGTTTCTTGATGGAGGTTTATTGCCTCAACTTCTTGATCGGCGTTAATAATAAATACTTGATCGAATTTTTCAGGAACACCGTCTCGACACCTTGTAGGTGCTCCACATCCAAGCGTAGGAGCCGATAATCGCTTTGGTAACGTCGATAATTCTTTGGTATTCTTTCCGGATCATAAACCCGCCCGAATAACCCTTGTGATGTTCAAAATCCAAGGCACACCTGAAACAGCCAACAGTGTCTTCTTCGATCTTAAAGAGAATAAAGTGGTTTTCGGGGCTTTCAATCATCTTTTTCACTGCCCTGGGATCTTCTATCTCTTTGTATGGATATGAGCTTTCGTATACTTCCTTGCAAATATTTGCGATCTCAATGGCATCCTCAGGCTTCGCTAAATATAGCGTAGGACTAATTTTGTCCGAACCTAACTTGGAATCGATAGTAAAATCTAACTCCATTCCGTTCTCTAAATCTAAACTCAATACACTTTCGAATATTTCTAAAAATTCGTCTACTGAATTTGGGTTGAGCTTCTGGTGAGGGATAACCGGTATCGTAATCGATTCTTGAGTGATCATTTTTTTGACTGGTAACTATGTTTTATGTGTTGGAGAGCACATTTCACCAGTCTATTTAAAGGACAAAGGAGTTTTTTTTAGATAACTACCTAATGATGATGACTTTTTCTTCTTGGTTTTAGCATTGATAGGAGTAGTAGGGAAAGCATTAAGGATAATAAAAAAATGACTCTATATGGTTTTTTTCTCTTTGCTGTCCTTAATTTTTTCTTTTAAATATCTTCTTGGATTGAAAGTTGTAACATAATCTAATCTCAATAAAGACAACAAAAATAGATGATTACGAATGTTTGTCAATCAAAAAATGGATAATTGGTCAGACTCTTATTGGGAACACATCGTAAGAAATATAGGGCCAATTACTTTCAAAGAGCAAGAGGCGATAAGAACTTCGCGCGTTGCAGTGCTCGGGGTTGGTGGTTTAGGAGGTCCACTCGCAGAAAATTTGGTCAGAGCGGGCTGCCAAAACTTAGTAATTTGCGATTTTGATATATTTGACGAGTCTAACTTAAACCGGCAAATTTGCACCATCGACGATCTCGGCAAGAGAAAAATCGACGTGGTAGAAACCTTCTTACAAAAGATCGATCCCGAAGTAAAAGTTAGAAAGTTTTTTAAGATCTCTCAAAGAAACATCGATGCCCTCCTTGAAGGCGTGAAAGTGATTGCGCTAACTTTAGACGATCCCGCCACTTCGATCTTTATCGCTAGAGAAGCTCGGAAGCGGGGAATCCCAATGATCGAGTCCTGGGGGGTGCCATTCTTGTTTACTTGGTGGTTTACTCCCGATAGCGTAGATTACGAAGAATGCTACGGATTAGAAACCAAAAATTTCAATTACTTCGAGCTTTCCAACCTAAAGAAAGAGGTCAACCTCGCAACTTACCAAGCCTTACTGCCGAAAGTGTTTACGATGCCAGGAGTCAGAGAAAAATACGACAGAGAACCGGGAGCCTTCGAAGAAATGATGGTAGGAAACATCGGAGCTCGGTCGTTTGCACCTTTCGTGAGAATAACAGCCGATTTTCTTTCGGTAGACGTAATATTCTCCGGGATTCTGGATATAAAGCCGAAAAACTTAGCCCCTCACCTGAAAGGGTTCGATTACATCAAGATGGAAGTCCAAGAAGCTAGTTTAATATCTAATAATTAATTTTTTTATTTTTTTAGTCTATACTTAAAATTTCCTTAAGAATTTTATTTTTAATGAATTGATAGTTTTGATTAATATAGTTGGATTTTTTATTTTCATCTAATCTGCGATAAAAATAAGCTTGGTGGAAAATTTTAAAGTAATATACAATTTTTCCATTCAGGAGAAATTTATCGAATGTTTTTCGTTTTGATTTGATAAAACCTTGCTCTTCTAAATAATCCATTACATACATATAAGAACTCCCGCCTTAGAAAATTATAAGTAAAGGATTAATTAATTTAATCTCGTTAATAAGACATTCGGAAAGACAATTTTTCCACATTACTTGGTTTTTATTATTTTTACCTTCGTCTACAATATCGTCATTACGCTTACACAAATTTTTTTCAATAGGATATAAATATTTTTTTTATTCTTCGCCGTAAATAATTCAACTACATTTTTACTATAAATGTGCTCGAGTAAGCCACAATATTCTTCTAATCTATTCATAAACGCTTTCACCTATTCTTATTATTTTCAAGTACTTATTTTTAAGATGTTTGAGACTTTTTGAGAAGCAAAGAACTTAATTTATTTTTTAAATTATTTAATTTATCAAGTTTTTCTTTAAAGTTATTCTCTAAATCCATAATTAATTCCATTTTTCTCTCGTGAGGGTTTTTCAAATTTTTTGCAACATCATCAATTGACTTTTTTCCTTCGAGAAAACTTATTAATAATTCTTTTTTTTCATTATAGGTAAATAATGCTCTATCTATCTCGCGTAAACTAAATTCTCCCTTACAGATTTCGTATATTCTAAGAATTTCTACTCTATAATCATTATAACTTATTTTTTTTTTCCTTAATAAACCTTTATCCCTTAAAGTTCCTACAGTCCTTACATCCCTAATTGGAAATTTATCTGGATACTTGAAATGTAAAATTGTTGAGGCAATAGGTTCTAAAATACCAGGTAGCTTTTTTCTTCGCTTATTATCTTTAAAAAAATTGATTTTTTCTCCATCGTTTAAATCAGAGATCTCCTTAAAAGCTGATATATATAGCTCTTTGTTTTTCTCATCTAAGTACTTTTTACTTCTACTTGCTTTCCAATTATAAATTCTCTTAAAAATATCCCAATCGATATATAAATCTTGTTCTTGAATTATTCTAAGAATGTTTTCATACTCAATTTCATCTTGATTTTTTTTATTAGGTATCCAATTCTTTATAAAATTCCCATTAATCATAATAAGATAATGTTAGCTATTCATTAATAAAAGATATAATTTTATTCATAATTTGATAAATAGAACCTTCGATTATATTTTCGTATCCTTCTTCGTTCCATTTTGATATTCGGTTAATCATTAACATGTCTTCTCCGAATAAGTTCTTGAATCTTTTTAATTGAATATTAAATCTATCTTGCTTTTCTTTATTAAAATCATATTGGGAGTGTTGTAAGTATAGAAATATAAAAAAAGGTGGATCGCTATTATCTACATTTAAAGTATCCTTCATTTCTATGAATCGATTTACCACGCCTTCTATTTTCTGTGCGGATTCCTGATATAGCTTAATTTCGAAAATAGCTATAGGTATAATTTCCATATTTTTTTTTTTTATCCCAATAAAAATATCAGGTTTAATTTTTGATTTATTGCTAATTTTTAATTTAAAATTAGATTCAATCGAAATATCTGAACTTAAAATTAATTTATTTCCCTTATAATTAGCTTCGTAATGATGATGGATGGTTTTAGGAGTAGCTGTTCTAATATTTTCAAATTCAATCTTCAAGAATCTTTCTAAGAATTTTTTAATATACAAGAAATACCATAGTTCTGAAAAGCCCTCTATTCCCCTTCCGGTTCCTTTCGTTTCATTGAGCATTTCTCTAAAGGCAAAATGTGTGGATATTAAATATTCATCTGGATTCTTATCCTCAAATTCGAAGGTTTTTTTTTTTTTTTTTTTTTTATAATACTACCTATCGTTTTGTTAAAAAGATCTTCAATGTTAGTTCTGGCAATTTCCCTTATTTTACATTTTTATTAAAAATAGAAGGCTCAATTAATTACAAGAGAAGTCAAAAGCAAAAATTAATTAACGATTTTGGCGGAAATATCGATGACCAAGGTTATGTATGGTTAAATCTTAACGATACAGAAAAAAACCGATTAATGGACTTATATAAAACACCGAGTGTGTATCAACACGGCTTAGACTTATCTAAATTAGTGGGAAAATTAATATTTTTCGAAGACGAGAAGGATTACGACAAATGCCTTGTTTTAGTATTATATCTTACTCAATTTAAGGATATTATAATTAAAAAACTAGAGGAATACGGAGAATTAACTCCTTTGAGACCCAATAAATGGATTACGTTACGTAGGAGTGCAAGTATAAAACTCCCAGATAACAAAAAGCGAATGTTGTTTGATTACTATCGCGAAAAACCTAAGATTTTTTATAATTATCGAGTAGGAAATAATAATATTTTTGGTTTTTCAGATAAACACATGGTTGCGGCTACCGATATGTATTTCTTCCATAAATTTGGTGAAAAAATTAATACATACTATATCTTAGCTTATCTTAACTCTAAACTTATGATGTTTTATTTCAAGGAGCGTCCAATTGCTCTTCAGAGACAAAAATCAAATGTTGAAAACGATATTCCGATTTTTCTGCCAAGAAATGAAGAAGAGATCGCATTACAAAAGTTAATAATTCGAAAAGAAAAATCTCTTACGAGAAAGTTACAACACTTAGAAAATTATTATCGAACGAAGGGATTTCATTTTAATTTAGGAATAGCAAGTGAAGATCAGATCGATATTGATTTAGAAACTTTCCTTAGAAATGTAACGACCAGCACCTTAAAAGATATGTCTTACAAGATAAGATCTGAGCCTGAAATCTATACTATTAATCGTAATGAGTTCCCCATCTTAATTCTAAATCCAAATAACGTTAAAAAGTTAGAAAGATTTACCGAAAATCCTTTAGGAACTGATGTACATTTTAGGTATAAAACGTGCAGAATCATTGTTAATTTAGAATTTTATGAAAAAGTAAAGTTGGTTATTGATAGTTTTTTTAACTTTACGGAATCTCCTACTTTTGAAGAGTTACTTAGTTTAAAATTGCCTACGGACGAAATCATAGATTTAGTAAACGTTAAAAAAACGCGACTTCTTAATAAAATCTCTGGGCTTGGTTCTGATGATAAAATGAGAATTGAATCGATCGTGGACAATGTTTTAGCTACTGCAGATATAACAGATGTAGGATACATAAATAAAATTAATAGAATACTTTATTTCATAGATATTTCACTTATTAAAATGATCGCCCCTGAATTTATTGAGGAAATACTGGCATATTGATCAAGTTACTAATTCATCTATCGAAGTCCCATATAAGAATTAGAGTAACGATATCTATTCCTCTCTTTCTCTTTTATAAGGTTTTTCTGGAGCGTTAAAGAAGCATTTAACATTTTGTTATTAATCTCATATGTGTAATACCATGAGATGTAAAATTCTCATTAAGGTTTGGGTATATCCGCTATACCTTTAATTAGGTCTAACGCTTGATTTCTTAAAGTCTCTACTGCTTCAGGATCAATTTGAAAATTGGGAAATCTTTTTATATCTGCGGGGGGATTTTCATTTGGATCTTTAAAAAGCAAATGATCATACTTCTCTTTGATAGTATTTAAAAGTTTTTTATAATATTGATACAGTAGTTCTTTTTGTGCATCATTAGCTGAGTCAAATGCACCCCCTGAACCTTGATCATCATCAATTTCTTCTTCTAGTTTATTATAGGCTTCAGCTGCAATTAAATTTTCATTTTGAAAGTTGGTTAACATTTCAAGGTGTTTATATACTTTTGCATGCTTTTTCTTCAGTGTGGTGTATAAATAAACTGATAAAAGAACAAATCCGAACACTATGAGTGTAATAATTGATAATACTTTTTGTGATAGTTCTTCAAATAGAAATGAGAGGATTTCTGTAATTGCATCTGTCGCTACTGTAGCTAAAGATATAACCCCAAATAACCATCCTAAAGTTATATAGCGTCCTAATTTTGTCTTCCAATTATTAATGGGTTATTATATTGAATCCTTATGCTTTTATGGGCTTCTTTTTTTTCTTCAATAATTTGTATTCTTTTGTTTAATCTTCTTATCTCAAATGGCATTTTAATTCTACCTTTTTTTTGTAAAAATTATTTTGGATTTTCAAGAGATACTTTGATAGGTTTAAGAAATAATCTCTTATTTAACTTTTATATTTTTTTTTATATAAAAAGATTTATTATTTTGTAAATTATTTTAATTTTCTATCCTAATATACCTTTACGCGTAGGAATATTCATTGCTTATTGACTTGATTTTAATCTATTCTTATTTGGTCATTTTAGGAATTTATAAATAGAGATAAAAAAATAATAAAGAACTGAACTATAGTTTTTTTTATATTTTTGATAATGTTGAGTATCATACTGCATTTCAATCAAAAAAGAATCTATGCTAACTAGGACCTTCTTTTTTCCTAAGGATTTTTCAGGTTCAGGATGAGAAGCTTGATTTCTAAAATAATAAATCGAGCAAAGCAAATTCCTATAAAGTTATAATTGATTTTTGTTTTTCCTTTTGGTCTATGATTAGCAAGATAATCAACTCCTGATTTAAAGGTTGAAAGTTTTATATATATCTCTCCAGAGAGTAGCCCCCCTCTTTTGCTTCTAGTTGGAAGCCGTATTTCGCAATAACGCAGAATACATGGACGTGAAAACGAGTAAAATCGGTAATATCGCTTATAGCGTTTAAGGCGTGTTGTTTTAGAAACTGCCGAGCTTGTTCCTTTGTATGATTTGTATTATTCATCAAAATAAAAAATTTGACAATAAGATTTATATCCTAAGGGAGTCAAAAATCTTTGAGAAAAGAAAGAAAAAAGAAAAAAAACGAATTAAAAGTTATTTTCTTAAGATTCGCTTCTGGACCACGTAGTGAGTTCTTAACGGGGAGCTATGAGGAAAAATAGCCTTTATTGCGCGGTCGTTGTTAGCCCATATCGTAGTGCCCTCGTAGTAATTATACCCGTAAACCGCAGACAATAAAGTTTTCCCAATGTTGTGAAGCGCAGAGAATATGCCTTTTCCAGCGTATTCTTTTTTGATGATTACCGTATCGACGTTCATGTGAGTAAGCGGTTCTTCCGCCCACAATTGATAAAGGTTGGGTTGGGCCATCAGTATTCCAACGAGTTCTCCAGAATTTCTATCGAAGGCGTAAATGCTGGTAGATACGATGTTGTCGAGATCGGCTGCGTTCCATGTATCTATAAAGCCGGGCATGTTAGCGTAGGTCTGGGGATCGAACTCGGGATTTACGATTTTAACTTTTTTATCGGCTTGGTCGTAAGCGTCCATCATCTCCTCAAATCGATGTTTACCTCCTGTGGCGTCAGCCAACACGGAATAAAAAGACTGCTGGGCTAAACTTAATATTTGGTCTTTTAGAGCTTTTATTTCGTCGAGCGGTAAAAAGCGAGTCATAATATTATCGTCTAACTCTTTTCCTTTCTCCCATTTTTTCACGAAGGCGTCTACGCAAGAATATTTAGAGTCGATTTTATATCCTAATTCTTCTAGATATGCTAACGCATTTGAACCAGGATCGTTATATGCCACTCCGCTCATCATTGGAGAAGCAAAACCTCCGGTCTGCCAACCAATCCCCCCAACACGTTTGGGATAATTAATAGGACCTCGAAGCTTTTTGAAATTGTTTTCTCTAACAAACCTCTCGCATTCCCTCATAAGTGCTTTACACACTTCGAAATTTTGAGCGTGCAACCACCCAAAGGTAGGACATCGCATGCCGTAGCTTCGATAATCTTGGTCGATTTGACAGAACACGAAACCCTTCTTAATTCCGTTTCGAAGCGCTAAAAACATCTGTATCTCGTCTTTGGGGCTATCAGACTTATGCTCGTAATAGCTAACGATTTCAGACACAATTTTGGGCTTTAGAGCTTTGTTTGGAACGAACAAGAGTTCCATCAACATTTCCTTGATCTGAGAAGGATCGCCTACTTCTGCTACTTCTACGCCTTGATGGAGTTCTTTTTGTGCAGTTAATTCCATTTATTTTCACTGAATAACTATGTTTACACTAAAAGAGATTAGATATATTTAAAGAAAAATGATAAAAAAAAATGACCTTCGAAGATTAAACTTTGCAAAAATCTAGTCAATCACTTTAATCTATAAGACGGGCAATAACTTTTATCATAGACATTATCTGAATATCATTTCCTCGACTAATAATAAATGTAGCTAATTCATGAGGGTCTTCATCAACGGGTATAATGTTTATTCGACTTTGAACAAAACAATTCACATCTTTTGCTGGATAGCTAACCTCAACTTTTAGCGGTTGTTCATTAGGGACGCTAAATTTAATAATCCATCCTCCCCAATCATCATCAGGATCAAATAATTCAAAGTCTGTTAAATCAATCATTAAACTTACAAGTATTTCTCCTATAGCACTAGTATATCCACCCCTTATTTCTTCAATTATTGAACTAACTGTTAACTCTCTAAGCGCTGTATATGAAAATTCATTTATTGAAGAAATATCTGGGGGGCTTTCGTGATATAATTGTTTTATCTTATTAGTCGTTGCGTCAGACTCGTACAATTTTAAAATTAAAACCGCTCCCATTTCGACAGGGATTTCAATTTCAAACAAAAAATCATTTGTATCCTTATGATCACCTGCTAACAACCTTTCAGAAACCCTTGAAGTACCTCCAAAATGATACTCATGACCTTTTACAATCCAAGCGTGATATAATTCTGAACCGTCCCATAATTCATCTTGTGCATTAATTATATATCTCGAATGTATAAAAGCTAATTTTACAGCGACCATAAATATTTCATCTTATAATTAAAATTTAAAGTTTACCTTAAACTAACTGAAATTCTATTAAACCTGTAAATCCAGTGAATCATAAAAAACCGAAAAGATCTTTATTTGAGTTTCTTAAAATATGATAAAAAAATTATGGCAAATAAATTAAACATTTATTTGTAAATTTAACATATCTACCAACTCTTGTCCTACTGGTAAAAGTTCAGCGTGAGGAACTTGACCCTCGAAGTAGTTAAACACCACATAATCTTCGAACGATTTTTCGTCTTTTTTGAAGTTCCAGCATGGCACATATCCCCTCGCCCTAAAACCAAACTCGTAAAATAGTTGTTGGTATTCGGGGCTGAGAGCAGAAACGAATACTTCGCTGTATCTAATGTGGTTTTCTTTAATCACTTTTAAAAATTCTTCCAGATATACGAAAAGCTCCTCAAGTGAATTTGCGTGATACTTGGTTTTTTCGAGGTTCTGAATGCAAGGCGTATGAAGGAATGTGAAATAGAATTTTGTCCCTGCGATAAAAAACTGGAAATATTGATACCCATATTTGTCGTTAATAACGTCTTTTCTAAACCTTTTTTGCATCGAAGCTATTTTTTCGTAATCCAAGTTTATGTCGGGAGAGACTAGCTGGAACTTTCCTAAATTATACAGGTTGTCGCAATGTAAAAAACTGTCGAGCGCGTTCCTGATGAGTAGCGGAGTTTGGTGTTCTCTATATCCGTTTAGCGCTTTCTTTCTGAAAACTACGCCCATTACGTCCGATTCTACTTGGTCGAAAAAGACATCTTTGTTAGGAAAAAACGCCACGGTGTTTATCCCGCACACAGAAGTTATATATTGAGAAGCGGCGTGGGCGGTTCGGTTCTCGCAATACCACATTAATATCTCGTCCTTGTAAGTGCTCCACATCCAAGCGTACGAGCCGATAATCGCTTTGGTAACGTCGATAATTCTTTGGTATTCTTTCCGGATCATAAATCCACCAGTGTATCCTTTTCGATGTTCGAAGTCTAAGGCGCACCTGAAACAACCAACGACATCGTTCTCAATTTTAAAGAGGATGAAGTGGTGTTCGGGGCTTACGATCATTTTCTTAACTTCTTTGGGATCTTCTATCTCTTTGTATGGATACGAACCTTCGTAAACTTCCTTGCAAATGTTCGCAATTTCAATGGCGTCCTTCGGTCTCGCTAAAAAGAGCGTGGGGCTTATTTTGTCCGAACCTAACTTGGAATCGATGGCAAAATCTAAGTCCATACCGCTCTCTAAGTCTATGCTCAACACGCCTTCGAATATATCCAAGAATTCGTCTACCGACTTTGGGTTGAGTTTTTTGTGCGGAATTATAGGAACGATTATCGCTTCTTGAGTGATCATTTTTTAATCCGGTAAATACATTTTATGTAATGGAGAGCACAATTTACCAGTCTATTTAAAGGACAAATAGGATTTTTTTAAAATCATAACTATCAAATAAAGAGTTAGTCAATTACTCTTGACGATAAATATTGGTAGTTATTTCACTTTAGTTACGCTTTTATCATTATCATTACTAAAGTTAAATAGTAAAACTTTAGCAAGTAATTGGTGAATTATAATTTCAATCAATCAGAGTACCTTAAAAAGACTCACGTTTATAAAATATTTATATCAAAACGGGATTGCGCAATCTTACAAATCGAGTCCTCAAGATTCTGCTGCAATATTAATGTTCCACGACTCTATCGATTTCTTCTTGCAATTAGCGTCGACATTTTTGAATACGACTGTAAGGTCAGGAGCAAGTTTTATGGAATATTGGGATCCTATCAATCAGAAGTTAGGTAAAGATCAACTCTCACAGAAAACTGCAATGAATAGATTAAATAAAGCAAGAGCAAATCTTAAACATCAAGGACTTCTATTGACTAAAACGGATATTGAATCTTTTCGTATTAATTCTAAAGATTTCTTTGAAGATAATACGCTACTAGTGTTTAAAATTATTTTTAATGAATTGAGCTTTCTTGATTTAGTAGAAAATAGTAACGTAAAGCAAAAATTAATAAATGCTCAAGACGCGTTAGATTCTGGAGAATTTAAAAAAAGCCTTGAAGGGGTAGGAGCTGCTTATAATCAATTAATAGAAGATTACGAAAAATCAAAAGAAATTATGCCTAGTAGATCAATTTTTGATATTGGAGGTGAAATAAGGCAGGCTGGGAGGGTAATCCCGTCAGATGAGGGAATTGCTGAATTGGTAAGAGTAATGAGACAATTTCAACAAGATTTAAAACCTTTATTGTTCAAATTTGATTATCGTAAGTATTCAAAATTTAAATATTTTACACCTGATATTTTTACCTTGGGTGGTAAACCCATTTGGCGTCATGAAGATAAAAGGACTTTTACATTAGAAGGTGCAGAATTCTGTATTGATTTCGTTATCGAATGTGCTCTCCAATTACAAGAATTCGATTTTGAAATTGATCCACTTTTTTAAAGAATATTTATTATTTTTTTCTCTTATCGTTTTTTTTTCTTAATATATCTTCTTGGATTTAGCGCTATAACAGAATTAAATTTCTATAAAAAACAACAAAAATAGATGAAAAATAAATGTTTACAAATCAAAAATTGGAATCTTGGTCAAAACCCTACTGGGAACACGTGATTCGAAACATCGGACCCATTACATTCGAGGAACAAGAGACGATTAGAACTTCTCGCGTCGCAGTACTCGGAGTAGGCGGTTTAGGCGGACCACTCGCAGAAAATCTCGTAAGAGCGGGCTGTCAAAACTTAGTTATTTGCGATTTTGATGTGTTCGACGAATCCAACTTAAACCGGCAAATTTGCACCATCGATGACATCGGAAAACCGAAAATCGATGTGGTAGAAGCATTTTTACAGAAGATCGATCCCGAAGTAAGCGTCAGGAAGTTTTTTAAGATTACCCAGCAAAACATTGATGCAATCGTTGAGGGCGTGAAAGTGATAGCGTTAACCTTAGACGATCCCGCTACTTCAATCTTTATTGCCAGAGAAGATCGAAAGCGGGGAATCCCCATGATCGAGTCGTGGGCCGTACCATTCTTGTTTACTTGGTGGTTTACTCCCGATAGCGTCGATTACGAAGAATGTTACGGATTAGAAACCAGAAAATTCAATTACTTCGAGCTTTCTAACCTAAAGAAAGAGATCAACCTCGCAACCTATCAAGCCCTGTTACCGAAAGTGTTTACGATGCCCGGAGTCAGAGAAAAATACGACAGAGAGCCGGGAGCGTTCGAAGAGATGATGGCGGGAAACATCGGAGCTCGCTCGTTTGCGCCGTTCGTGAGGATCACAGCGGATTTTCTTTCGGTAGACGTAATTTTTTCCGGAATTCTGGATGTAAAACCAAAGAACTTAGCTCCAAACCTGAAAGGGTTCGATTACATCAACATGGAAGTGCGTGAATCTAAATTGGAATGATTTTTATTCAATTCATTCACTACCTTACTTTTTTTTCTATGATTTTCCCATATATCGAGATAATATATTGCTCATATATTCATAAAATGGGAGGGGCTCCATGTCCATTTTTAAAAGGTTTTCGTATATGGTCAAAATATTGCAATTATTGGAGAAAACCCTTGCTTACTTGGTTCTGGTCAACCTATGGCCTAATTTAATTAATATATAGCAAAAGAATTAAGTTTTTTGAATCAAATTTTGTCGAGAAAATTAAAAAAATCTTCGTTAGAATTTGAGATAAATCTATCAATATATTCTTTAGCAGAAAATAAAATCTTTTCTATAATTTGTTTGAGTTGAACAGAAAGATCTAAATAAATTTTAAATAGAACTAAATAAAATGTAATTAAGAAAATAATAACTTTATAAAAATCATTAATGTAATCTTCCAAACTCAAGATAATTTGTTTTTCTCTGTCGAATAGAATAATCTTATTATGTTTAATTTCATGTTCCTTGGTTAAATATAAATTTTGATGAAAAATTGAATTACGATAATTAGCTAAAAGACTATCAGCATTTACCTTATTTAATACATACCCGATTGATAAATCTCTTTTATCCAAATAATTATACCTTTTTCCCCAGGAAATGTATTTTAATTTTAAAAGGAGTAATAATGCATTTTTTAGAGGTCCTTCGATAATCTGGGCATATTTAAGTGTCCAATCACTCATATATTTCTTATATTCATGTTTATTTGCATTTTCAAGAATTTCTTCAAATTCTTTTTTTTCTTGAAAAATTAGAATACTATCAATTATGGTAAAAAAATTTATTCCTTTAAAGAAATTTGAACCAAATGAAACGACTATTTCTTTAGTTTTAATAGCATTGTTTATACTAATAGCTTTTATAAATTTGGTTAAAGACTTGTAAAGAGTCTTGTCAATAATAGGAACACTTAAAATAATTTCCTCAATATTATAAAGAAGAATTTCTAAGATATTTAAAATTAATTCTCGTGTAGTTTCATCTAGTAGAAAGTTTTGAATAATCTCATATCCAATTTTATATCTTTCTAAATTTGAATTTACATTATTAAGTAGTTCTAATCTTTTTATTATTTGGGGATCCTTTTTCCAGATAATAAACTTACTTTTTAATTTATTATAAGTCGGTTCAAACATTTGCTTAATTTTATCATCAATATTCTCTTCCAAATTTTCAAAAATATTGTTTTTTTTAAAAAAGAGATTGATTATCCTTGATATATTCAAAGCCAAAATTTATCAACTATTTTCCGATTTCTATCTTTATAAAAATATAGTAAATCAACTATTTTATTTTTTGGTTCAATTAAATAGAAAATATATTTAATTTAAGGGTATTTAATATAATAGGACAAAAACATAGAAACAATGTGATCAGGATTAAAAGTTAATTGGGAGATTTAAATAGTGAGTAATAAAAGTTTATCATCTTTAGAAGAACGCTTAAAAGAACATTTCGATAAAGAAGGAAACGAAAATAATGATTATGTTGGTCTTATTTATGAAGAACTTGGTAAATTTAAAATTTCTAGTCCTGAAGAAAAAATAAATAAAATTTTAAGGGTAGCTATTAATTTAATGGAATATGCTGGAATTAAATTCAATTCAAGTGCTTATATTAATGATCTTGAGCCCTTGGAATATAATACCTTCGATAACCAATATTCAATAAGAGAGATTAATGACTTTTATAATCAATTAACTGAAGAAGAAAAATATCTTTATTGGGAGTTTTCGATAAAAAAAGATAATTTTTTAATGGTTGAACATATTTTCCAATCTTCTGTTGATCTGAATTTAAGAGAATTATTTATTCGTGGCATCAATGAAAAATGGATAAAATCAAATGCAATTGTATTCTTTTCAAGGATTTTCTTAATAACAATCCTAAGAAAATTAATATCGACTAATAAAATTATATCTGCAAACCCTTCAGTTTGGATAAAAAGTATTAAATTGCCTCAAGTTAACTCATTACCCTCAGGTGAGTTATCGGAATTAGGAAAAGTTAACATTTTTATAGGGAAAAATAATCAATCAAAATCTAGATTTTTAAAATTTATCAAAGTCCTGTTGTTAGCACTCAGTGACTTATATGAGTTTAGTCAAAAATTTGGTAATATCGATCTATTAGTAAGTTAAAATTAGCTTGAGCATCGTCTGAATATTGAAATTGGGTATTAATAAGTAAAGCTATTACATAACCCATCATAATAGCATCTAAAACGCCGTTCCACCCGATAATATATTTATCTGTATTCTTAGTAAAATTATAAATATTCGCTCCAAAATAAGTGGTTAGAAATATAAGTTGAGAATTAGTCTGACTTAGTAATATTTCATTTATAAATGAAGTAGCTACGATCTCTTCTAATGGTTTAATTTTTAACCTTGTATTTTTCCAACTTCACGGGCCAATATAAACAAAGAATAATGGAGCCCAAAGTAGATGTTATAATAATTAAAATACCGTATACCATGCCCAATAGACCAGGGATTGACCAAAAGATTATTGATAAAACAAACCCCATAAATAATATGAAGAAACCGTTTATTAATACGATTATTTGATGAGCCAGCACGTGTTTGCTCCCGAGTTTTGCACGAGAAATCGATACACACCCTTCAACTAAAAAAAAAATAAAAAGTAAAAAGTCAGTAAAAACTGGGAAGGATCCCCAAGAATATGAACGCCACCACCGTAAAAATCCCAAGGCAATAAATGTGATACCTAGTAGTAATGCACCCCCAGGTTTTATAAATGGCTTTAATGGTTCTCCTGTTTTAGATGAAATGGGTAATTCCAACTTTTTAGTATTTTTTTTTTCCAGTTTTATTCCTCCATTATAATATTTATTATTATAGTTTTTAACGCTTACTTTTTATATTACTTCATTTATTTTTTTTAAGAATAGTTTTTCAATAGTTTTTATAGGATTATCGAGATCTTAGATAATTTACTCGATCTTGATAATAATTAGAATTAAAAATCTGATAAATAAAAAAAAAATTGATTTTATTAAGCTTTTTCTCAAGCTATATTTTACTATATTGACATCCATGTCCAATCGTGTATCATACCTCCAAAAACCATATAAAATAGCGTTGCCGAAGCAATGTCAGGGATAAAAAGGAAATTGTACACAGTAGATCCTGATTGGGCATATCCATGTATATACGAGCCTATTGGAGGCCACCCAAAGAACTCAAAAGATATCCAAGCATAACCATTAGTATGATGATCTTCACTAGCACCTAGAGCTGAAAATATATTAATAATTTCAAGGACCAGTAAACCAAAAAAAACACCCCCCACTATACCTACTCCAGAAAGAGAAAAAAGTATGCCGAAAATAGCTAAAACCCATGTTAAAAATGTATTAAGATTATTCAAAATACTTACTTCTGACGAGGTAAATTTAAGATGCGCGATAACGGAAGAAGCTATTAACCATCCAAACCATCCATATGTATTAATTTTTTGTATTTTAGTCCAAAGTAATGGTATAATTTGCTCAGGGTGTTCAGAAATTTGGTAATATCGATCTATTAGTAAGTTTAAATTAGCTTGAGCATTGTCTAAGTATTGAAATTTGGCATTAACAAGTAAGGCTATCATATAACCCATCATAATAGCATCAGATACGCCGCTCCACCCGATAATATTTTTATCTGTATTCTTAGTAAAATTATAAATATTCGCTCCAAAACAAGTAGCTAGAAATATAAATTTAGCATTAGTCTGACTAAGTAATATCGATAATTTAGCCCAAGAAATCAATTCATCATTAATAATCATCCCTTTTTCCGTACCATGAGAAAATATCACAAGAATGTCATTAGAATCGGATGTTAAAATACTATCTTTTTTCTTAACTTTGATATTGCTATTGATATTTTCTTGAAATGCTAAAACACTGGTAATTACAGCTTCATCATCAGATCCCATCACTAATGTAATTTTTTGATTTTTTTTTATTGATGTAGAACTTTGTAAACCAATGTTAATCTCATTATTTTGGTCGTAGTTTTCAATTTTTGACTCAGGTAATAATGTTATAAGACCTACCATGAAAAAGCTAGAACAAATACATAGTATCAATAAAATCGCTTTATACTTTTTTTTATTATTAATCTTCTTTTCACCTTTTGATTTTTAGTAAAATTAATGTTACTAAAATGTAGAATTCAAAGTTCCTATTTAAACTTTTTTCTCTCTAATCGCCTCTCCTCTCTCTGTATCATATTTTATTTTGCTTTCTTTTTTTGAAAGACATCATAAACTAATATTAAGAATAGATGGACTTAACAAGTAAGGCTATTACATAACCCACCATAATAGCATCAGAAACGCCCATCCACCCGATAGTATTTTTATCTGTATTCTCAGGAGTATGATTCATAATTATTAGTTCTTCATTTTATTTTCTCTAATAGGTTTGCTGAAATCAAAATGGGACATTTCAACAGATTGGAGATTCTCATTCTCTTTATAACAGATTGGACTACAATTTTTGATAACACCACATCGAGGTTATCGTACTCAACCATTATAATGATAGTAGCGTACGAACCGTTAAAAAGAAAACTAACTAGGAAAATAATGTCAAATATATAAATAATAATCAACCTCTTTCTATTTTCAATTTTCTCTTGTATTTTATATTTTTAATCAAAGCTAAACCAGTAAATCATATATACAACATAAAGTCGTAAGAGCTATAATGGTTAGGTTAAAAAAGGCAGGATAATACTCGGTCCAAGGTTGTTGAATAAAATTCGAGTGCCTTTGCAGCCACCCCTAAAAAATTGAGGTCAAATCCTTTTTATTAAATGTATTAAAACTACCCCCCTATTTCCTTTTGATTTTTTTTATTTATAAACACACAAAATAATGCCTTAGTGATTATGAATAACTTAATCACAAATAATTGTGAAGAATGCGGATCAGACATTATTATAGTATCTAATGGCTACCACACTTGTACTGGATGTGGATTTGTATCAGAGGATGTAGTTTTAGAAGAACAAGTCTATTATTCCCATGAAAATGAAACTGCCAGCTATCTCAGCAATAGAATGATAGGGAACCCGCTTGAAAGAATAAGACGTCAATATACAAGTAGAATGTATAGTATGATAAAATTAGATTGTCATAAAAATAAACATCAAAGCTTAATTCAGATCGCAAGGGAAAAAATTAAAACTTTTTTCATATCCTATTCTTGTTGACTTTTGCTTGGCTGTACTTACTTTTGCTTCTATCCCTAAAAAACCCTCTTCTGTAGCAAATTTTATTTTATTCCAAACTTTATCTACATTTTCTCTATTCACAAAAATTAACCATTTACCAGTTTTCAATTCACTTTTTTCCATCGTTTCTACCTTCCTTTTAATTCTTATGTGTGTTCTTGATAATTCTTCCCCCTTATAAATTGGGGAAAAAGCGAAAATCCAGTAATCTTTTGTATTATTAGAAGGTATTTTTTCCATGAGCAATTCAAATTCTTCGCGTGCTAAATCGAAATAAGGACAAAATTCACAATCAGGACATATTGACATGTCTCTATCCTTATCATTACAAATATGATAATAAAGTGTCGCCAAATCTCCCTCAGTAAGTTGGACAAATAGTCCAATTATTATTAAAACAATCTCCTTTAAATCAAAACTGGACTATTAGGGAAATCATTTACGAGATCGAAGAATCGGTATTACGACATTTTTTCCCTTTTAATTACACCTATTTCTTATACAAAACTTATACCGACGGTTATTTCTTGTCTCCTGCGATCCGCACTCACGAAAGACTAGTCTTTGAGCATACCAAGTACTCTAAATACTTTAAACTCAACCACCACATTCCTTGTAATTATAAAGAATATAAATTAACTACTGGACAAGCGTTTACTATGGGAATCAGCGATATAGATGTGTTTCATTTATCAAATAAGGGAACCAAAGAAATCAAAAAGATGTTATCTCAAGTTGGACTTAAAGAAATAGCCTGAACAATCTCTCGTTGGAGAGGGCAAATTGCTCCAGAAGAATTAAAATTTATTTTTTTTTCTTTGCTTGAAAAGTTAATTGAAAAAATCATCAATTCTAACGACTTTCGCAATTTTTTTAGGATTAGTATTTTCTTTTAGAATTTCGGGCTTTCTTTTAATGTAGCGAAAATCGGGCAAAATATCTTGTTGAATAAAATAATGCTTTTTATCGTTGTCAAAGAATAAAATCTTAGGAGAATATTTACGAGAAGAAATGAGCTTAACAATCTGTTTGGTTTCAATATCCTCTAATTCTACCCCACTACTTTTAACAGAAATTACTTTGTAAACAGGGAAGTTATCGTAAGAAGAAACCGTATCGTAATAAGAAAAATAACGCGAAGGGGCTAAATCATAATCTCCCCATCCAGAGTTAGAAGAGATTCTTCCTACATTAGTAAAGTCGTTTTTATTAGAACCTCTCCAAGTACGCGTCTCGTTAATCTCAGAATACTCAAAATAAACGAACATATCTTCCTTTAAAGTCGAGTAAGTCAAAGATATATTTTTCTTTCCTACAAACAAATTTCTAATCAATCTATTGTATAAATTTAACAATTTTATTTTCTGACTTAATTCGAATATCAATTCTTCGTATCTATGAAAAAACCTACCTAATAATTGTTCCATATCTCGTTTAGCTTTTTTGTGAGGTTTGCTTAAGATAGACCTTCTACCATAGTCTTTTATTAATAAGACCGCATCATCATAATGCGAAGTCCTACTATTAAATTCGGCTTTAAACCTCTTAGAAACCTTATCTTTATCAAAATCAGCAAACCTATTGACGATACTCATCAAAATAGCGAACTTTCTTGAAGTAAAACTGGGAGAAGCGACGTTCGTATCAAATTTCTTAAATGAAATAACATCGAATTTACGAATCAAAAGTTCAAAAAGGTTCTCAATCCTAATTTTAAACTTCTCTAAAGGTAAAAAAATCTCTCCTGTAAGAACATTTATTTCTTCTATAAAATACTCTTCGCAATAACCTGATCCCCCTTTTAACTTGAAATCTTTATTATTATTACGAGGGAACATACCATACACGCATTTATTACTTACAAAGTGAAGACAATGAGATTTTTCACATTGATCTGAACCATAAGTCTTAGTCTCTATTGAAGGATGGTCTTTTTTCCATTCTTTAAACCTCAAACCCATTTCTTTCAAATTTCCTTTTATTATAAGTTTACTATCAGATTCCCTAACCCACTCTTTAAGCGTTCCTTTTACATAACGCTGTTCATCGTTCAAACCAAAAAGTAATAAATAAGGATTTACGGACTGCTCTACGCATTTCAAATCGTTCATACGCGAGATTACATTTCTATTGCTTATCTTTTTATCTGCTAAATGATTCCAAGTATTATATTGAATAGCTCCATCCTCGTTAAAAAAAGTACCAAAAACTCGAACATAATCGTATTTCTTCTCTTTAGAAAGCAAGACAATAAAATAGTGAGAATTCCCAACCTTTTGAGGATCGTCCTCTTCGCTAACTTGAACGGTTAACAGTTCGTCATTGCTGACTTTATAGACTTTAGAACGCTGAACAGAATCTTCTTTTATCACTTTGAAACGACAATCAAAAAAGTCAAAAAAATCTGTAAAATCTTTAACGTTCTGGAATGTTTTTGTCATATAAAGCAATAACCAATCGAAGAATTTAAAACAAAAGAGTCTAACGAATTTTTAATTGAAAATACGGTAAATTTTAAGTTGTTTTTAACCTACGGAGGAACAAGCTATCACATTGCTATCAAGCAACAATCCATTTTTATAGGCTCAACTTAAAAAAGAATTACCGTTAAAAGAGGCAATTTCGAAACGATTGTAAAGCCAACCTAAATATGATTTACACTTTTTTTCTTTATTTTTCTATTTCGTTATATTCAAAGCCAACGCCCAACAATCTACAAAATCGCCCCACTATTCTTGTTTTTATTCTTTTTTATCTTACTTTTTTACTATGGCAAGACAGGTAATCTCACGCGTTCATTTGATTTCACCCTCTCACAACCCCGAAATGCCCATTGTCTTTCTCATTTTTTGTCGTTTTGCGTGGGATTAAGTCTTGTCTCTCTTTTTTTTGCAGAATTCATTTAATTTACTGGTGAAAATAGTGAATAAAAAGAAAGCCAAAGAGACCATGCGACTGTACATCGAGGGACAACTCAAGATGTACAAAGACATATTGGGAGAAGAGGAAGACTTTACCTCAAGCACGTTATCGGGCTTGACGGTTCAAGAGTTAGAAGAAGCCTTCGAAGTAATAAAACCATTACTTCTATAACCTTTTCTTAATTTAACTTTTCTAATTTTTTTTTAATTCTCTAATGTTTAAGCGAGAAGAAGCTGAATCAGAAAATTAAAGCCCCCCAATCATATTAATATCAGTTTACCTTCCAAATTTTTAACAAATAAACTTATATTGATATAGAAAGATGACCGAACATCAAAAATTAGTTGAACAAAACAAAACTTCGTTTATGAAAACCGAATGCGAATTGTCCTTAGAATACTCATGGAATAAAAGCGATGTGGCTATCATGGAAAGAGACAAAGAAGCAATACAGGGATTTTTATGGCATTGTGAAGGGTTAGAAGTGGAAACTGTCAAAAACACGATTTCGGGAATGATCAATTTTTACTTAGAAGCTTGCATCCATCCAAAGATTAGTTTATTAGACGAAATTGTTAGACTTTTAGAGCTATACTGTTTAAGGGGAAACAGGCTTACCATCTCCCTAGGGTTACCAGCAGAAATTAAACGAATGATTTTAGACAAGTACTCTTTTTGGACAATCCATATAGCCCGAACACAACAAAAAAATCAATAACAACTTATTTTTATTTTATGTTTTTTTCCTTTTTCTACGTTTTTATTCTTACTCTCTTACTTTGAGTTTAATTGTTTTTTTCCGAATCAACAGATAAAACAACAAAATGCGTTCTCTTATTATTATTATCATTGGCTACAAGCGTTTCTTTTGTTTATTAGTAATTACGCAATTTACTAATCCCTAAATTCTTGTCTTATAACGAAATTTTAAATTAATTCGATTCAATAGATTCATTTTGTGGTTTTTCGTAAGAATAGAGGTAGGAATGACGCTTTAAGTCAAAGAATAAGATTACGAATAGTCCAATACCTAAGATAACTGCGGTATAACCTATAAGTTCGTATTAGTTTAAGAAGATCACGCCTATAGTTATTCCTCCTATTTCAATGAATCCAGTTGCTATCAATGGTGAGATAATTTGTGCAATTGATTGAATATTGGTTGTCATTCCGCTTACTACACCTTGTTTATCAGCATCCACTGCTTTTGTAATATTGCTCTGTATTAATGAGGGTAAAAACACCATACTGAATACGAACGATGGAATGAACGCAAAAATCATCCACAATTCCGTCATAAAAGGGAATGCTAAGAAATTTACAATAAGGAGAAGTGAAGCAATTAATAAAATTCTTTTTTCTCCTACTTTCTTAAAGAGTGGTTTCATAAGGAATCCCCCATATATCATG
>JAUWZT010000016.1 GCA_030615145.1 Promethearchaeota archaeon
GGACCGTAATCGTGTAAGACCTCTACAAAATGCTTTACGTTAATTGAACCCTTGAATTCTTTTCCAATTCCTTTTAAAATTTTGTTTATCTTTTCCTTTTCGTGTTCGTTATGGTTTAATTCTGTATTTACAAGTTTAAGGGTTTGAAAACAACCATTACATAGTGAAACAATATCTTTTCCTTCGGCTTCGGCAAGCGTTAGGTTACGAGCACCCATTGCCAACCAACTTGTATGGTCAACTGAATTAAAACCAACTGGATCGGGACAGCACGCAAAAGCAGCGTCAGAAGTTTTTATTCCTAGCTTATCAAAT
The DNA here is from genome assembly GCA_030615145.1 of Promethearchaeota archaeon. GTDB lineage: Archaea > Asgardarchaeota > Lokiarchaeia > Sigyniarchaeales > SOKP01 > SOKP01. Next base: position 316 of record JAUWZT010000016.1, read on the forward strand.
ACTTTACGGGCGCTAGCTTCTATGAACGGAATTCTGTTGCCAATAGTGCAACCAGGAAACAGTTTATATTCTTCAACTTTTGCCATAATAAATTCTCTTTTCTTATTTATTTATAATTTTATTTAATTTAGTTTCATTTAATATTGTTTTGACTTCTTCAAGGTTTGGAGTTTCAACTTTAGGAAGTCCTAATTGTTCTCTTCTTCTTTCAATTGCGGGTTGAGGTGGGATTGCTTTGCCACTATCGTAAATCGCTGAAGCTTGAATCGTATAATATTCCGGTCCTTCACCCATAGCAATTGACATATTTTTTAGTACAGTAAAAACGCCAGTTAATTCGATTTTTTGAGGACATATCTCGTCGCATGTGTCGCACATAGTACAACCCCATATATTAAAACTATCGTCCCCTCTAAATATGTTTTCTCTCAATCCCAGAAAAGAATTTAAGATTAAATTTCGAGGGTTATATCTATTTGGCACGAGATCCGCAACGGGACAAACATCTGTGCAACGATTGCATTGATAGCAATATTTTAAAGCGTCGTGAATGTGAGCATCCATTACCTTCTTTTTTAATTCGTAATCAATCATTACCATTATTCTTCTTCCTCTATTTTATCGTGATATTTATGACCTAAAACGCTATCTGCTAAAGTAAATCTATTAAACAATCCTGCTGGATCTTTTATCGCTTTCGTTACCTCGGCGACATCGCGGTCGGCACAGAGAGATCCTAAAGCACTAATAAATTTTAAACCTTGATCTTCTACTCCCACTGGAGGACCATAACATCCTAAGCAAGGTGCGTTCCCTTTATTTGGACAAATTGCACCGCAACCGGCTTGTGTTACAGGTCCCAAACATATATAACCTTGCTCTAAAAAACATGTATCCATGGAGGGTAATCCTTCGTAGTCTCTTTTCAATTCAGTTGGAACTTTATCAGCGACTTCTCTATCGCAATGGCTACAAACAGTTTTAGAACTGAACTTAAAGTACGGATCGTTCTTTAATAGGAACAATGAAGCTCCTACAATTTCATCGATAATATTAGTCCCAGTTGGTTTGACATCTAAAATTAATTTTGGACCTTTCTCAGTTTCAATTTCTTTTACTTTGAAACTGTCGGGTTCGTAAGCTAGTCGCTGCAATAAATCTCCCCTAAAATAAAAGTTGGTAAGATTAGACGCGCCTAGGTACAGATCAAGGAAATGCTGTAAACTAGCTCCTGTTTCAGCGTCTAATTCTTCCACACCATCTAATATCTGTTTTAATTGCTTAGATTTCTCACCCGGCTTATTTGTGGGCTTAAAGCAACCAAAACATATATCTCCCTCGTGGGGACACATTAATTCACATCCTGCAGCTGTAATTGGTCCATAACACAAATAATCATTATCTAGAAAACAACCATCTTTGAAAAGGCCGCAATTATCACATACACACTTATTCTTGTCAAGAGAGCTTGGTCCCTCGCCAACTAATGTGAATAAATAGGTTATCGCAGCTACTATGTTATCCGTCGTTGGTGGACATCCCGGGATAAATACATCTACATCAATTATATCTTTTACATTAACAATAAATTCCTCGATTCCAGGAACGTGTTGGTCTGGCTCCTTTGGATTTTCGTCAGTAATAGATTCGGTTTCCATAAATTTTCTTTTTGTTAATTCGTCTTTATCAAACAAATTTGCTAAGCCTGCTATACTTCCATAACAAGCGCAGGCCCCAAAAGCAACTATTATACTGCATTTCTTTCTCATTAATTTAATATTGGCTGTATCTTGTTTAGTTCTAGCTACACCTTCTAAGAATCCAACAACAATACTTCCATCTTTCCTTGCTTTCAATGAATCGTGCTTGAAATCAACTACAGTCGGCCAATAGACAATATCTAAATTAGGCAGAATATTGAGTAGTCCTAGATGGGCGTTCAATAAACTCTGATGACAACCCCAACACGAACTTAACTGCATAAACGCAACGAGTACAGGCATTCTTATAATTTCCTCAATACAATCATATATCTTATTTTATATAATAATTATATTGGTTTAATGCAAAATTTATTAAAAAATTTGGTAAATCAAAATTTAGTTTAATCTCTTTTATTTACTTCCGAAATTAGAAGAAATCTTTTTCTAATATATGAAACAGTACTTGACTAATTGAATAAAAAATTACTTTTATTCCTTAATTCCTTTATTTTCTTTTAGCACTTTTAAAGTACTTGTATTTTCTTCAATGGCTAATATGTTCGATTTGCCAAAATTGTCTAAATCGTCTTTACTAAATTTTAAATTATATTCAGTATATTCGAAAGTGTCGCTATAATTTTCTTTCCATTATATCGGGGGCAAAGGATATCTGTTAGTTTTCAATTGCTGGTCACATTCTTTATAAATAATAATATCTTAATATCTAAAAGATATCTTTAAAAAAATTAAAGATAGTGGTGTAAATTAATGCAGAAATCAAAAAAAATAAACATCTTGTTGATTATTATACTTATTTCAATGTTTATAGTAACTCCAAATTTGTTAATAAGTATACAGAGAGAAATCGGTATTCCCATTGACGAGAAGAATTTTAACGAAATTATTAATACACGACCACCCCAAGAATCTTCTGTTTACTACGAACCCACGACCGGAGCTGCATACGATGTTTACGTGAGCGGAGATTATGCCTACGTAGCGGATGATGGTTCGGGCTTGGCGGTCATCGATATTTCCGACCCGACAGACCCAGGAACGCCCATCTACGAAGACACGATTGGAGGTGCACATGCGTTTTCGTGAGCGGTGATTATGCCTACTTGGCACATTCTTATACGGGCTTGGCGGTCATCGACATTTCCGCCCCGATAGACCCGGGAACGCCCGTCTACGAAGACACGACTGGATATGCACGTGGCATTTACTTGAGCGGAGATTATGCTTATGTGGCGGATAATAATTCAGGCTTGGCGGTCATCGACATTTCCGACCCGACAAACCCGGGAACGCCCTTCTACGAACCCACTACCGGAAATGCGAGTGACGTTTACGTAAGCGGAGATTACGCCTACGTGGCGGATGGAGGTTCAGGCTTGGCAGTCATCGACATTTCCGATCCGACAGACCCGGGAACGCCCTTCTACGAACCCACGACCGGAGCTGCATGGGGCGTTTATGTGAGCGGAGATTACGCCTAGGTCGCGGATAATAATTCCGGCTTGGCAATCATCGATATTTCCGACCCGACAGATCCGGGAACGCCCGTCTACGAACCCACGACCGGAAGTGCATATGGCGTTTACGTGAGCGGAGATTACGCCTACGTGGCGGATGGTAATTCGGGCTTGGCGGTCATCGATATTACTGACCCGACAGACCCGGGAACGCCCATCTACGAACCCACGACAGGAAGTGCATATAATATTTATGTGAGTGGAGATTACGCCTATGTGGCGGATAATAATTCCGGCTTAGCAGTCATCGATATTTTCGACCCGACAGACCCGGAAACGCCCGTCTACGAACCCACAACCGGAGCTACATGGGGCGTTTACGTGAGCGGAGATTATGCCTACATAGCAAATAATAATTCGGGCTTGGCGGTCATCGATATTTCTGACCCGATAAACCCGGGAACGCCCATCTACGAAAACACGACCGGATTTGCACATGGCATTTACGTGAGCGGAGATTACGCCTACTTGGCGGATGGTACTTCCGGCTTGGCGATCATTCAAGTCCGAAAGAGGGTTAATCTAGGAGTCCCGATAATAACAAATGTTCCGAGCGATTTCACTGTGGAAGCGGGATATACCTGGCAGAGCTTGTCGTGGACGGCAACTGATTCAAATCCAGATAATTATACGATCGAACTGCAAGGGACGGGAATAGTTGCAGGTCCGACCGTATGGACGAGCGGAAAGGAAATTAAATACGACATTCCCACTGGATTTAACGTAGGATCGTACATTTATACGGTAAACTTCAAAGATCTTAATGGCTATTTCATCACCGATAGCGTCAATTTTACAGTTGAAGACACGACCGATCCTTATATAACCGTTAGACCTAATAGTTTCACAGTGCAAGTGGGATATACAGGGCAGACTCTGTCTTGGACGGTAACTGATGAAAATCCTGATAATTACACGATTGAACTCCAAGGGTCAGGGAATGTAGCAGGACCTATTACCTGGACATCTGGTGTACCAATTACATATAACATCCCCGATGGATTTAGCGTAGGATATTATCGTTATAAGGTTAACTTTACGGACGACTACGGTTATTCTTCAATTGACAGCGTTACATTTTCTGTAGGTGATGATGAAACGCCTGGAGGAGCAATTCTTTTCGGATTAATTATTACAGCTTTGGGAGGAGCAGTAATAGGCGTTATAGTTGTAGTATTAATAAGAAGAAAGAGGAAATAATAAACGAAACTTAAATCCTATAATTTTTTCTAACATTTTTTTTTCTTTTACTTATTTTATTATTATTTAGTCAGGTACTGATGTAATGTATTAAAAGAAAACCGAAAAATGTTTTTTTTTTCAGTTATTACTAAAATGTATATCTTTTTCCTTTTTCAGGCAAAATTACTTTTCCAGATAATCCAAATTCTTGAAATGTTTCGGGATGTTCCGTATGTACGGGTATTATATTTTCGACATCAATTTTTTGAAGAAAATCTATTAAGTCATCTATGTTGCAATGCCCTGACGAATGAACTGTTTCAGTTTTTGATATTCCGAATCTTTTTAGCCATGTATCTAATTTTTCTTCTTTTATGATCATCTCTTCATTAAATGGGTCAGTAACAGAGTTTAGAAATAAAGTTTTACCAGGTTTCTGATCCAAATCGATTAATTCACTCAGCATAAAATAGTCAAGATAGAGTAAATATTTTTCAGGTTCTTTTTTAACATCCTTGTATGTAACATAGTTACCAATTTTAAGGATATCTTTTTGATATCCTTTATAATCTGCGGATTCGAATTTGCCCCAACCTTTTCGTGGTAGATATATAACGAAGTTTTTATCACTAAAATCAGGAAGATCATAATTGTTATAATATTGTTTTATTACACTTTCTTCCATATTATCAAGTCTCATTCTAAAGCAATCGATTAAGTGAAATATTTTGGGGGTAATCGCGAATCTTCGATTGAACTTTTTTGCAAGCGAATAATATAATAAAATCCTATCGAGACTTCTAGAAGGACATCTCACAAGAATTAACCCCGGATGATTCCTAATAGTTTCTCTTGAGCGAACTTCTACATCGCTTTCAGATTGTTCATCCCTACGATATAATCCTTTCTTAAAATCTTCAATATTCGGAACTCTTGTACCTTCAGTAATAATTGTTATTGGATTGGATTCACAAGCTTGTTTAATAAAATCATTCACCCAAACACTATGAGATCCATGCCGTCTAAAATCGCCTGTGTAAATGACACTTCTCCCATCGTTCTCAATAATATAGGAACAAGCACCTGGAATTGAATGGTCTGTTTGAAACTGAGTAATATTGACCTCGCCTTGAGACGATTTAAATGACAAAGGTATGCCTTCTTTTATAATCTTAATTGGTCTCTTAATTTCTGATTGATTGTAATCAGGTTTGGTCGCTCTCTTATATTCAATTTCACTATCCTTACTTTGTCTTTTTTTTGGTACGATTTTAAAAGTTTCATAAAAATTTAAAACTTCATATAAGAGAGGGTCATTTGAAGTGCTTGTAAGATGTTCGATTATCGTATTTGAAATCCAGTTCATATAGATTGGTGTTTTTTGTTTGAGAAAACATATGAATTTGTAGTGGTCCATATGTGCGTGCGTAAGAAAAAAGGCATCAACAATATTTTCATTATTAGTAATAATTTTATATGGTTCTGAATTCAAAATATCAGAAAATGGTGTAATTAGATCGTTCCGGTATAATTTATTAATGGAGGGTATAAGACCTAAGTACAAATAATCAATAATTCCATTTAATTTGCGTGGATTTAGGAATTCTGAAAAGTATTTTTGATTTTCACTAAAAGAAAGACCAAAGTCAAAGAGGAACTTTTTATCTCCAATATTAATGAAGATTTTATTTCCTCCAATTTCGTTAATTCCACCAAAAATTTCAAGATTCATTTTTACATTATGGATAAATGAATTGTAGATATAAAAATAATAACCCTAAATAGAATCATAAAACAATTGAGATATAAAACTTTACTTTACGATTTCATTTAATATTAGTTAGAATCGTTGCTTTTTACTTTTTATGTAGAAACTTATTTTTTCACTTTCTCAGGTTTCTTTATTCCGTATCGACCAATAACAGCAAGGATAGTTCCTGTGAACGCAAGCCCTGTATTGTAAGTAAACAGGCTGTACATTTGAGTCAAAACTGTTTGAACGGCAGGGCTGACGGCAATATCCGAGTATCCTAAGACCCTAATACCTACATATAAGACTAACCCTAATATTCCAAAACTCGTGGCAACCATAATGATAATTTTACCTAATCTAATTTGGTCAATCAATATCAAGATAGCTCCTACTATAACAGAATATCCCCCATAAAAGGCAATGAACTCTAAAATAATTAGTATTACGGCAACCAATGGCATAAATTCTGGACTAATATAAGAAGATACAAGATTAGCAAAATAGATGTAAAACTCGGCGCTCCCAATTGCTGAACCTATAATCATTAAAATTCCACCAAGAAAACACAATAAAATCCATATTGAATTTTTCATTAATCCCACTTTTTAAATTTTTTTTTTATTTAGATATCTTTAAGATAAAAATTAAAGTTTGAGTTTTTACATCACAATGATTAGAACTAAATTTTAATTCTTTTGGGGTGAGTATAAATATTCATCGTACCACCCCTGACAAAGCCAATTAAAGTAATTCCATAAGAAAAAGCTAATCTTATACCAGATTCAACAGCGGCGGATAATGAAGCAACGATAGGGATTTGCGCTCTTACAGCCTTCAGAACCGAATCGCCCGTTAATCTACCGGTTGATGTTAAAATTTTATTTTCGAACGATTCTCCTTTCAATAACAAATACCCAATTACTTTATCTATCGCGTTGTGCCTTCCTATATCTTCTTTGACAGTTAATAGGTTTCCCTTCATATCAAAGATCGCAGCTCCGTGACAACCACCTGTCTCTCTAAACAGTTTTGTTTCTTGTTGCATCTTAATGATAGTCGAAAAAATCACTTCTTGGCTTATTTTCTCTTGTTTTTTAAGATCAAATGTTGCTTTGGTCTCCTTCAATTTTTCTTTAATTAAATTGCGCCAAGGCGAGGGAATTCCACATGTAGTATCAATCACTCTACTAACGGGATTCACATCTAAAATTTTTGAACTAAAATTAATAGTCTCCACTAAGTCAATGTAAACCCGTTCTTCCATATTAGCAATCTTGATAGCTTTAATATCTTCTATACAATTTATGATTCCTATAGAATACAAGAATCCTGTGGCCAATTCCTTTAAATCTTTATTTAAACATATTATATTCACTAAAGGTTCTGAATTTACGATAATATCGATTGGGCTCTCTATTAGAACAACATCTATTTCTTCGCTTCTTTGATCCTTGCGAATTTTAGTAATATTTACCTTTCTTTGAAACATCTACCATTCCCTTTTCTTGATTAAGTTAATATTTAAAGAAGGTTTAAATATATTTTAATTACTTAGCTAATAAAATAAACTTCTATTTATTATAAATCTATTACATAGCAATTTTAAACGATTTAGATTGATTGAAAAGGATTATAATACTTTCGAGCAAATTTCGAATACTTTAGAATTAAAAAAATGTTGACAACAATAATAAGGAAAAATTGACTCTTACCTTTGATTTAAATATTACAAACTCCTTATGAAATCAGATGAAGAGACCTAGATATAAAATCATATCCTTTCAAGAGTTGAAACAAGTTTCGAATGGTGTGTTTGAGCAATATGATGAAATTCAATTAGCATATCTTTATGGCTCATATGCTAACGCTACTCAAACGGAATTTAGTGATATTGATATAGGAATTGTTTTAATAGAAAGTTTTAAAGAATCAGCTTTATACTTTGCTGAATTAAGCGTGAAGATTGAAAAAACTTTGAATTTCCAAATTAATATAGATTTAAGAATTTTAAATGAAGCAACACCTCGATTTTTATTTCAAGTAATCAAAAATAATAAAATTCTATATTGCAGGAATAAAACATTTATGCATGAGTTTGAACTTAAGGTTATGTATGAGTATCAAGATATTAAACCAATGTTAGACATGTACGATAAGATTTCAATAATGGAGGTATTTAATGATGAAAATTGATCGTGATGTTCTTTTAACTAGATTTAAAAAAATGGACAATTTAATTCAAAATTTAAAAGAAATAAAGAAAAAACCCAAAGATGAATTCCTCTCTAATTATCTCCTTTATTTAAGCACTCAAAGAGCCTTAGAAATGTGTATTAATATTTGTATCGCTGTCGGAAACCATATTCTTTCTATGAATAAGAACGGAAAACCAGAAACTTATGGTGATATTTTCACTGAATTATCGAAACTAGGTTTAATAAATAAAGAATTGAAAGAAATTCTTATAAAAATGGTAAAGTTCCGTAATCTATTAGGTCATTTGTATATGGAAATAAGCAACGAAAAAATATATGAAATTCTCCAAGAAAATCTTGATGATTTCAATCTTTTTAAAAAAGAGATATATTCGAAATTTAAAGAACAATTATTAAATGAAAAGTAAAAATAAATTAAAAGTAATTAGAAACGATAATTTTTAAACGGCTACATATAACCTGCCATTGACACCCAAATTAAGTTTCCCAGTTTTTTTGCTAATAGCAGAATGATTTTTTTTTACAGAATGGTCTCCACTGTACTCAATAAATTTCCCTGTTATTTTTTCACCATTGAATAGTTCGATTTCTTCAACTTCCCCAATTTTTACAAATGATGGAAGTACGGGGGTTTTTCCCTTAATTACTATAGTTCCTTTTATTTGATCGGCTCCAACACAGCGGTCTGCATCACTTTCAACTATGATGGTTGCACCATGCGAATGAAGCCCTAGAAAAGCTCCTGCTCCACCACAATATAAAGTAGGGAATCTTTTGGCAACTCTAGAACCGTTTGCCCATATCATTGATTCGCTACCAACTTTGCCTTTAACTCGAATCACACCATTTCTCATTCCCTGCCAGAAACCTCTATATGCAGCGCCAGTATAATGCCCAGAATCTCCAAAGATCTCAAGTTCACCACCTTTAAGCATAGCTCCAGCCCAATCATCTGCATTTCCATTAACTACGATTTTTCCCCCTGACATGTTATTTCCTACGTGCATACCTACATCACTGTTAATCACTATTTCTCCTCCCTTCATTTTTTCGCCAATCCGCTTTACGTTAGATACATCGCCATCTATAATAATTTTAGTGTCAGCAACTTCAACTGATTTTCCAGAAACTTCAAAAAATTCGCCAATAGTCGTTAACTCTTTAGCGTAATATAACGGTAATTTCTGGATTTCACTTATAGTTTTCCCAGCGAAATTATCTGGTGTGATACTATCTGCTTCTAAAGGAAAATCTAGTTTCTTTATTATTTTTAACTTAATATCAGCCAAACTTTACTCACCCATCTTTTCTTTCACTTTTTCAATTAATCTTTCTAATATTTCTTTGTCAGACAAACATTCTCCCGGTGGTTCCTTTACTTTCCTCAATCTTAAAGGAACTTTATCCATACGGTAAGCAGTTCCTTCGCACTCAATACCGGCAAAGGCTGCAGGTAAAATTACATCGGCAAATGCAGATGTCGGGGTTTCATGTGGTTCTATTGAAATTAGGGGATGTTTGAATAAGTTTCTTACTGATGCTGCGGGAAAATTACTTGCAGGATCAGAGGCTACAATTAATGCGGCATCTACTTCGTCTCTCATTAGAAGATCGACAGAAGAGAATTCACCAGGATTATAACGCGGATAACCTCTTGAAAAGTCAATAGAATATGCGTAGCCTGTATTCCAAGTAAAAACTTGATTTGCTCCAGCGACATTGTAATGCCCTCGCATGGGAGTCAAAAGAAATTTAGTATGGTCGTTCAGCTCCCTAACTAAGCATATTGCTGTGTCAACGTTGCGATGATGTGCTAATGTTTGCGTTAACCCCATGCCGAAGAAGACCACTCCAAACTTACACGATTTTAATATTTTCACTAGTTCTTTCATTTTTTCCATTGGAACGCCAGCAACTTCTTTTACATCTAGCTCTGTACCTCTTACCATAGCTCTAATTGCATTTAATAGTTCATAATCCTCGTTAGGATTTATTTTGATGTATAAGTCTGCAATTTGGGCAGTGTGAGTATTTCTCGGGTCTACAACTACGATAAATCTATCGTTTCTACCATCAGTTCTAAAATATCCCCTAACAAAATTGCTGTATCTACTTAAATGTCGAGGGTGAGCATGAACTGGATTAGACCCCCAAAAAATTACTAAATCGGCTCTATTTTTATATGCTCCTAAAGTGGCCATTGGTGCACCAACATCTTGTACTGCTAATAAGCTAGGTCCGTGACAAACCGAAGCTGTATTATCTAAAAGAGCGTTTAATGTTTCTGCTAACTCAACGCCTTTACTTTGAGCTTCACATTCAGTGCTGGAGAATCCATACAATAGAGGTCTTTTGGCGTTAATTAATATCTCGGCAGCTTTATCAAGTGCTTCGTCCCATGAAACTTCTTTAAACTCTCCATCCTTTTTAATTAAAGGTTTCATATAACGATGCTCGCTATTTGATGATAAGAATTTTTTACTGCCGATTTGACAAGCATTTCTCACTTCAACAACTTTATTTTCTTTAACATCCATATCTATTTCAAGGTCATCACAAAATGTTCCACAAAATGGACACGGAACATCACATATCGTTTTAAGCTTTCTTTCTACCATTCTTTTCACTCCTTTAAGCTTCTTTCAATTTTCCTATTAATTCCAAAGCATCTAACACCCTTCCACTTTTAATAACTTCAACCTTTGCTTTCATCCCTTTATATGTTGGAGTGCCACACCCTTGTGAATCGGGATTCACAAGCTGATTAGCCCATGGACCCATCGGAACAAATAATATCCCGGGATGAGGTCCTTCATCTGAAATTGTAGAATAGACTATAACTTCTCCAAAATCAGTTGTAATTTTAACGGGAGTTCCAACAAGGCAATCTAGTTTTCTAAAATCGTCTCTATCGAAGGCACAGATACCCGCAGCTCGGACATTTTCCTTCGACACTTTTCCACCTTCAAGAGCTACTCCTTGGTTAATAGTTCGACCAGTTAATAAAATCAAATTTTCTAAACTCATTTTTAAGAGCCCTCCTTTTTACTCCATCTTAATGTTTTCAATCTTTCTAACAATGGTGGCCAAAATAATTTGCTAAATTCACCAGAAGTTTTCACTTCGGTAATTTCAAGCTGCAACGCTCCCGTTGGACAAGCATTATCGCACGCTCCGCAAGCCACGCAAGCATCTGGGTCGACAACTTCTACATTTTTAGACATTTCCCAACCGTGCTCAGGTCTTTTAGCTATTTCAATCGTTCCTGAGGGGCACACTTCAGCGCATGATCCACACCCCTTAGCACATTCTTCGTCAATAACACTTACAGTTGCTTTAGCGTATTGTTTTACTACTCTATCATTTGTTAAATTTTTCGCTTCAAATTCAATTTTAGGAACTACTTGTTGAGCAACAATAGGGATATCTGCTAAATTAATAATTTCTCCGTCTTTTTTTAGCGTCAATGCACCAAATGGGCACATAACTACGCAAGTGCCGCAAAAAACACAAGCCTTGGGATCATAGAGCTCTGATACTATATCTTCGCTTGTTGGAAATCGACGTGAAGCTCCAATAGGTCCTCTGGAAATAGCTTCTTTGGGACACACTCGGGCGCAGGTTCCACACCCTACACATTTGGATCTATTTAAAATAAGTTCTAAGCTTTCTGTTAAAAATTGAACTTTTACATGCTCCTCTTCTTGAGTTAATGTTCTAGATATTTTAGGAAACGACATTTTTTTAAACTCCCTCCATAACTTCAATTCTAATTGATTGCTGTGGACAATTTTCAATGCATATCCCACAACCATCACAATTAATATTTCTTTCTTTATTGTAAATAGGTACCGCAATACCGTTTTTAACTAATATAACAGCATTTTCCTCGTTCAAATAACTTTGCTTGCGTAAGAGATTGAAATTTATGGGACAACTTACAACACACGCATTGCAACCAGTGCAAGTGTTTCTATTTATTTTTAATTCGTAAATTTGCATAGTTTTATGTCTCCTTTTTCATAGGATTAGGTCCTAATTCTTTTAATTCTTGGACAAATTCTTCAACAATTTCGGTCAGCTCTGCACCTTCAGAAGCCGAAACGAACGTGTACTTAACTCGTTTAGGGTTAATGCCGAACTGTTTTAGATATAGATGAAGCATTGGAATTTTTCTCATTGTTTTTAAGTTTCCCTCAACGTAATGACAGTCGCCTGGATGACAATGAGACACTAATACGCCATCTGCTCCATTTTTAAGTGCATCCAAAACAAAATGAGGTTCTACTCTACCTCCGCACATTACGCGCATAATCCTTAAATTTGCGGGTCGTTGCATGCGAGATGTTCCAGCTTGGTCAGCGCCAGCATATGTACACCAATTACAACATATACCTAAAATGAACGGATTAAATTCGCTTTCGGTCATTATTATTCAATAATATAATTTTTGAGATAAATTAGTTAATAAGTTTATAGTCTATAAAAATTATGATATAAAATTAAATTTTAGAAAGTATATTATTTTAAAAAATTTAGTATAAGTATTATTAAATAATGTATTCAAATAATCTCAAAGAATAAAATTATTTGAATTAATAAATCTTTATTTTAAAAATTTCAAGTGAACTATATTCGCTGCTTTCACACGTTCAGATTTCTTAATCATAGCTATCGATTTTTTATCCCAATTAGGATTTATTTTTGTTCTAGCCCAAATTGTATACCAATCATATACTTGAATCTTAGGCGACCACTTTGGAAAAGTTTTCGTTGGATTTCCTACACCAAAATGAAACATCAATTCTTTTTCACCAGCTTTTTTGGCTCTCAGGTTGGCAATTTTATTAGCAAGTTTAGAGATCGCATCAAAAATCATTTCTGCTCTTGGGAATCGTTTTGCCATTTCAATAATTAAAGATGATATTTTATCTTCTTTAAAATAATAAACAAAACCACCAGCAATGAAAAAGATTCCATTGTTTAGGTCATATTCAATTTCATCGAACCAAGAATAATCGAGGGCAGATTTTGAAATGAATTTATTTCTTTCGGATTCAGATAAGAAGGTTTTACGGAATGAGATAGCCGAAGGCAAATCTAAATCATACCACTTGATTTTTCCATTGTCAACTCTATAAAAAGTAGTGTCTAATCCGGCTCCAATATTAACGATTGTAGCTGATGGATGGTTTTCAATAAATTCTTTAACCGCTATATCAAAATTCTTAGCTCTTACCATTAATCCTAATCCACACCATTCGCCAAGAAAATCTTCGATATTTGAAAAATCATAATCCATATTTTTAATGATATCTATAGCTTTTAAATCGTTTAGCAATTCAGGATATAACTGACTATATTTCGCTCGAGCCCATAATGGACCTAACATTGTTTCCTCTACTTTTTCATCAAAATTCGTATCATTCATTTCTAATCTTTACTCTCGAGTTGCTTTTCTTTCATTGTAGGTATTATAAGAGATTAATAATTTTAAGTAGTTTTTAGTTTAATTAATTGATGTTTGCTTGGGGTAAATATCCAATCGTTTTTACATTTTTTAGAACAAAAATAGTGTTTTGCTGGTTCTTGAGTGATATTTATAAAGACAAATTTGTAAGGTCTATTCTTCTGATATACTTTTAAAAGTTTTCAACACAATTCACAATTTTTTTTCAAGATGTTCATACTTCCATTTATTTCATCTGCGTAATCTTTAAATAATTTCATTTTTTTGGTTTTCTAATATTTTCTATTTTATCTTCTAGTTTACCTATAAAATTATTGTTTCTATATATATTTCTATATGTAATTAATAGATAAAAAGATAAAATAAGAAAATAACAATAATGAAAGAAAACCTTAAAGTATTATTCTAAATCGGTTCGACTTATTGCTCTAAATGGCAAAGCGCGATTAAACTCGTCGTAATCGAAAAGTCTTCTTCCATCAATTCGTATCATTCATTTCTAATCTTTACTCTCGAGTTGCTTTTTAAGTTCTTCTTTTTCTTTTTCTAATTTCTCAATATGTTTGTCTTTCTTTCTCATTTTTAAATCTTGGATGGTAACGCCTTGTAAACTGAGTAATTTTTTAATTAGTATATATGAAGCGAAAGAAATCCCGAACAGGTAAAAGAGATTTATCGTCCAGATGAATGGTGCAATCGAAGTATATAATGGTAAATTTATAAATGGTGCTACTAGTGCAAAGATTCCTATTATCGCAATTGCAATCATAAGTACATAATTTTCATATTCTTTACGTTCAGATCTAAAAAAGACATATAATCTTAACCAGTAAAATATACACAAAAAAGCTATTGGGGTAATGATTAAAGAGCCAATAGCAATTATCAATAGAAAGTTTATTGCGAACTTGATTCTCCATGATTCAAGTAAATCCTTTACAGTTAGCTGATCTTGTTTTTGAACCTTTGCATAATCGCCCTTAAGAGTGAAAAACTTTTTCTTAACTTTTCTTGAGGCCCCCTTTGCTCCCTTTTTGACTGCCGAGAATTTGCTTAAATCTATTCCTTTATAGAATTTATCTTTCATCAATGGAAAAAGATAAAGCGTTAGAAGCAGAGATAGGATTCCATAGAAGTATATTAAAATTTCAATTACTAACCAAAAACCTCCTGAAGAGAATAGAGTATTTCGAAAATAACTTGAAATAATCAAGTAAATTGCATAACCAATAAAAACAAATGGAACAAAAATTTGTAGAATAATTACAATATTAGTTCCTCTTTTATCCAATTTTTCACTAGCTTGATCTAAAAGAATTAGAAATCCATTCGCAATACTAAGAATCAATCCAAACCCTGATAGAAATTTAACAGCATAGAAGAATATAATTGCTGTTAGATTTAGGGTAGTATTCCCAAAAATCATTAAAATCAACATTAAAACGAAAGATATCGATAATCCTAAAATAAAAAAGATTCTTAAATTTTTTTCTTTCATTGTAGGTTATAATAAGAGTATAGGATTAATAATCTTTAGTATGAATCTAATACTAATTAAAAATTCAATTCAATTGCATTTTAATGAAATATCAAGAGATTATAAGACATATATTTAAATAATATTCGAGAACAGTTATTTTTATAAGTATTTCTTAAATCAATAATCAAACATAATTTAAGGTAAATCTCATAATGTTTGTTAAATAAATAATAATATTTAAAAAAGTCAAAAGGAAATTATAAATCTAAATGGCAGATTCAATAATCTCTAAATTGCTCAATTCTGACGAACCTTCGATAAGGTATAAAGTTTTAGTAAATATTTTAGGTGAAAATCCTAACTCTAAAGAAATTGAAGACCTTCAGCATCAAATAAAAATATCTCGTCGGGTACAATCACTACTCTCTGAGAGGGATTCTGATGGAAGGATTCCGTTTCATCCTTATAGAAAATGGTACGGTGCTCATTGGGTATTGACCAGCTTAGCAGAGCTTCATTATCCTTCTGGAGACAAAACCCTTATCCCCTTAAGAGAACAGATCTATGAGTGGCTATTTTCAAAGAAACAATTAAACGATTTTAAAAATATTGATGGAAGAGTTAGAATCCATGCTTCTATGGAGGGCAATGCAATTTATTATCTTCTTTCTCTTGGTATAGCTGATAATAGAATAGACGAGTTAGTCAAACGTTTACTGATGTATCAGTGGCAAGATGGAGGGTGGAACTGTGATAAAAAACCTAAGGCTATGAAATCATCATTTATGGAAAGTCTTATTCCTTTAAGAGCAATGATTTATTATGCTAAAATGAAAAAAAATAATGATGCCAAGAATGCTAGTATAAAAGCTTCAGATATTTTTTTAAAAAGGAAGCTATTTAAAAGTCAAAAAAATGGTGAAATAATAAAGAAAGATTTTATAACATTACATTATCCTTGCTACTGGCGCTATGATATCCTTTTTAGCCTGAAAGTTTTGGCAGAAGGTGGCTTTATCACCGATCCTCGTTGCAAAGATGCGTTAGATTTATTAGAATCAAAAAGACTACCTGATGGTGGCTTTCCAGCCGAAAAAAAATATTACATAGCTACAGATCAGTTTAAATCTGGTCGTTCTCTTGTTAATTGGGGTGGAACAAGCAAGAAAAGAATAAACGAATTTATAACAACAGATGCTCTTTTTGTATTAAAAGAAGTAGGGCGTTTCAAACCAATTTAATTAGAAATAATAGCAAATTTAAATTACTTAATTATGTGGAAATATATATCTCTTAGTTAAACTAAGAGAAAATTATTGAGATAAAATGAGCTTGAGTTTTTTAGCTCATTGGATTACATTTGAGTTTCAATTCCAGAATCTTGAGTTGTAGGATCGAATAAAAAAAAAAGTTATTAAGTAGAATTCTAAGAAGTCCCTAAAGAATTTTTTTTCTTGTAAGAATTACTAATGAAATTACTCCGATTATAGAAATTATGAGAAAAGCATTCCCGAAAGATATTACTTCACTTCCTTTTACAGTCACTACTACAATGTCACTAATGCTATTTCCTGCTTTATCGTAAACGGTGCAATTATAAATATAAGTACCATCAGGGAGTCCATTAAGGTTTATAAATATTGGATTTCCATCCCAAATACCACTTTCTATGATAACATTGTTTCTAGAAACAGTGAATGAATTAGGATTAAGATCATATGCGTTCCAAGTAAGATTAAACCCATTCGTACCTTCATTAAAAGTAATATCTGAAGGAATGTCAATAGAAGGCAAAGTAGTATCAATATTTAAGATACTTGGATTTGAATATAATCCATAATTTTCTGCCGCATCATAAGCACATACTCTCCAATACCATGTCTCATTAGAAAGAATTGTTTGTAAAGGATAACTTGTTGAAGTTATAGTGCTAAATATCATCAAATTAGGAGAAGAAAAAGATATTGAAGTATCTACTTCTAAAAGATAATAGTCAGTATCAGGGACACTACTCCAAGTAAATGTAGGGCTTATATTATTAATATAATCATCGTTTTCAGGCGAAATTAAGAAGGGAATATTAGGTGGCGTTGTGTCAATAATAAAACTATTAGGTCCACCAAATGAACCTTTATTGCCTACTAAATCATAAGCACATACCCGCCAGTACCATTGACCCTCATTTAAACTATCAATAAGAGCGTAATTGGTTGAAATTGTGGTTATATTAATGAGGTTAGGAGAATTAAAGGAAATAGATGTATCTATATGTAATGTGTAATTTATAGCATCTACAACACTCTCCCACTCAAATTCGGGAGTATCATCGCTAATACTTGTTCCACCAGCAGGATAAAGTAAAATTGGTATTTCTGGGGGGATCGTATCTATAATGTAGCTCCTAATAGCAGAAAATGTTCCTAGATTTCCTCCAGATCCAATCGCAGCAACTCTCCAATACCATGTCCCATCAGAAAGAGAGGATAAGGGTTTGAAATCAGTTGTAGCAACCGTAGTATTAATAAGATTTGGTGAATTAAAGCTTCTTTCAGTATCTAATTGGACTTGATAATTTATAGTTCCTGAAATGTTTTCCCATCTAAAAGTAGGTGTTGCATTATTTGTAATTGTGGCGTTCAACGGCGAGAATAGTAGAGGAGCTCTTATATTTGTTTTGAATTCAATGGTAATATTAAAGATATTTGGTGTCACTAAATAATTTGATGTTGTTAAAATAGCTTTCCATTTCAATTGATTACCGGTGTGATTGAATAATAATTCTGAACCTAATGTAGTAGATTGCCAATCTAGTCCGTTATTTGCAGAAAGAAAATACTCAATTCCAGTACCGGGAGGAATAAAATGAGAAGATGTTAAAGTTGCACTATCTAGGATTTCTGATTCTAATCCAGTAAAAACAACTAACGATTGTGCCGTGCCAAGAGGATTAAACTGATTATTATGGATTTCAAGAACAAGCAGATCATTATTCCCACCAGCTACATAAGCATAATTACCAGAAACATGAAGACCATACCCCGTATCTGCGAATCCATAAGTGCCTTCAGGGATAGGGTCTGTAGGATCGCTAACATTTATAACATGAAATCCAGTTGAAACACTCCCAACATAAGCATAATTGCCTAAAACAAAAATACTTATAAGCCATTGAAGGGGGCAAGAACCAATAATACTAGGATTTGAGGGATCACTAACATCAATTACTAAAAATAAGTTGGAACTTGCTTGCCCGATATAAGCATAATCACCAATTACATATATACCTCTAGCGTAACCACCAATATTATAAGATGTAATAATTGTTGGATTTGTAGGATCACTAACATCCATTATAATCAATAAATGTGAATTCCAATCTGCGATATAAGCATAACTCCCTAAAACAAAAATAGCATCAGGCTCCCCAGGGGTATCTCTATACCCAACTCTAAAAGGACTAGATGGATTACTTACATCTACTATTTGCAATCCTTCTTGTTCATCACCTACATAAGCATAACTCCCAGATACAAATATGTCACTAGTATACCTTGGTGTATCCCACGACCCAACTATGTGCGGATTGGAAGGATTAACAATATCTATAATTTGTAGACCATTTCCATCACACGTTACATAAGCATAATTACCTGAAACGAAGACTCTCTCCCCCCAACGGGGTGTAACGCAGGTCCCTACATCAATAGGATCATTAGGATTACTAATATCGACAACCTTCATACCTGCGTCGAAATAAGTAACATAAGCATAATTTCCAGAAACATGAACATCCATAGTTGTACTAGGTATACTACATACACCTGTCAGGGTCGGATTTCTTGGTGGAAGATATATTGACCCTGTTCCCCAACCAGATACAGTAGTTGGGGAAGAATCTTTATATGTCGTAGTTGTAAAATCCTCAAAATGAATATTAGGTGCTGCTTTCACTTCTGGTAATTTAACAAAGAAAAGTAATGCCGAAAGTGTTAAAATAATGAGAATTATGTAATTTTGCTTTGCTCTTTGTTTTGATACCTTTATTCCAGATTTAAGTCTTAAAAATCCTCTTTTATAAGATAAATTCTTAGATTTTTCTTTATTAATCTTTATCACCTTATTCATGTAACTTTTTTCTTCTTCTCATTAAAATATAAATTCCTACTCCAAGAACTGCTGCAGAACTCAATGTAATTGAAATTGTTATTATTTCAATAGGGATACCATCTCTTTTCTGATCTTCAGGTATATCTTTTTGCAATGTATCCGGATCAACTGAAATGGCAGTCTCAAAGTATTTGCCATCATAACCAGTCGCGTATGCACATATTTGAAGCATTATAGGATCTTCGCCTGGAACAACTGTTATTGGATCTAAGCTTATGAAATACAAACCATCACCAAGGTTTTGAACATCAGATGACACTTCTATTCCATCCCACCAAATTTGTACATCTGCAAAGTCAATTCCATCTCCAGTTTCATTATATATGTAAAAAGTTAGATTAAATACTTCAGTAGAGAAAAAGAAATCAACAATTTCTATAGTTAAAGGATTAATCACATTTTTTATAATAGTAATATTTTTGTATCCAATACGTCCAACAATGTCTTTTGCATAAAATTCTATGGTAATTGGCCCATTTGAAGCAGCTAACCAAGCATCTTGATCAATATAATCATTTAATTCAGTAATAGAGAAATTTGTAATGCCACCATCTATAGTGTACCAAGCAGATATTAAATTTTCCTCATCAATGAACAAATTATATTTTGGAGCTAATTCTCCATAAACTTTATTCTCAATGGGAGAAAGAATCATAATTTCAGGTATTCTTGTATCAACAACAAAGTGTCTTTTTTCAGTTTCATAAATCTTTCCTAGTGAATCGTTACCAAAAACTTGAATTATGTGAGGTCCATCATCCGGAAATGGAATTACAATATTTCCTAAAATCGATATATTAGTCTGTCCGTCAAGAGAATATGCTTTCCATTCCAATGGATTCTTAGATTTGAAATCTATTAATAATCCTTCATCTAAATTATCACCAATATCATAATTGGTATCCCATGAATATCCAACAGCATCGAAATATGAAGAATAATCCATATCATATACAAATGTGGTCATACTCAAGTGATTCATACCAGTATTGCCACTTTGATAAGGATACACTCCCCCATATTTAGTAACTTTTATACCATCTATCCAAAGCTCAAATGTCCCGCTGGTAGAATTGAATTCAATACGAAAATGATACCATCTATTACTTTCAATTGGATCAAGTCCTACATTAGTCATATCTTTATAGTACCAAGTTCTATTATACATAATTTTCAAGTAGATTCCATCACCATTAGAATTTTCATAAAGAAGAATCTCAGTTCGTTTATCCACATCAGTTGAACGAAAATAAAATTCAACTGTTCCTGCTGTTTGTTTAGAACTGAAATTATTAGTCATACCAATATACCCGACAAAATCAGCTACACTTGAATCATAAAGTTCTACTACTTTATGATGAAGCCCTAATGAAGGTATAACTTGACATGTACCTCCATCCGATTCAGGGGTCCAATCATGTGGAAAAGCTCCATTTGCATCATTTTCAAATCCATAAGTAGAGAGATAATACCCACTCATCGGTCCAGTGTAAGCTTTATCCTCAGGGCTAATTAATACAAATTCAGATAACTCATAATTAAATTTCATTAGGTATACATCCATATATGTTGTTCCAGAAAAATATTCTGCTCCAACAAGATAAATATCTCCTGATGAGCTTATTTTCATATCATATAAATATTCTGTATTCTCGGATATATCATAGGTCATATTCCATAATTGGTTACCATTTTGATTGAACTTAGCGACATAGATAGAATATTCAGAAGTTTGCACGTCATATAACTCACCTCCAACGTATATACTATCTTGCCAATCAATTGTAATTGGCCATCCATATTCATAATTATTTGTTCCATATGTTATATTCCAAATCAAATTACCATAGCTATCATATTTCAACACAAAAAGATCATTATCTCCTGCTCCAAAACTAGTTGTATCACCAACAATATAAACATTCTCTGATGAGTCTAAAGCTATTGAAACTCCAATTTCATCCCCAACACCACCCCAAACACGAGTCCATTGCTCTATACCATTATTATCTACTTTAATTAAATAAGTATCAGAATCAGTGGAATCGTTATATCGAAATCCACCAGCTAAGTAAATATTATCAGAAGAATCAATTACCATAGAATTTGCCCATTCACTTTCTATACCTCCATATGTTTTATTCCACTGAAAAGTCCCCGCATTCGTATATTTCATCAAAAGCATGTCTGCTTGACCTGCTCCATAACTCCAAGTTAACCCTCCTAGATACACATTTCCAAAAGAATCAAGTGCAATAGTCCGAGCAATATCGTTTTCACTCCCTCCCCAAATATGTTCCCATTGAGGAACCCCAGTACTGGAAGATTTGCTTATGTATGTATTATATTCCCAATCCCATACATCTGGGTTTACATCTGTATAACCGGCAATATAGAAATTGTTCGAGGAATCCAAGATTATATCACGCCCTATATTAGCCTCATTATTTCGATCCCATGTTATTGAATTTAGTAGCATTCCATCACCATTATATTTTAAGTAAAGGAAATCTTCATCATTATTCAAATCTTGTTCTGAATATCCAGTGATGTGAATATTATCTGAAGAATCAATGGCCATTTTAATGCCCACATCCCAATGGGAACCTCCCCAATTTTGTTTCCACCCAAAAGAGGGGAGACCTTCATCAGATGAATTACCTAACGTTCTCTCTTCTAAAACGATTTCAGTTCCTTTATGTTCTGGTCTATATATGCGCTGAAAACAACTAAAAGTTAATATCAATCCAATAACTATGAAAAATATTTCTTTTTTTTTTCATATTGCATTTCCCTCTATATTATTATAAATTTATAAAAATACAAAAATGTCATTTATTATTAAGTTAATCTTCTATATAAATCTATAAGGACTAAATTTCTACTAAAAAATTCAAGAATTAAATAATAAAGGTAAAATTTAGCCTTTATGACTTAAATCCTAAATTAATTTCCGCGCTTTCTAAATCTATTCTTGCCTGTTTTAGCCATCTTGCTTCTTCTGAGTTTCCTATTGTAAATCGGGATTGAGTGCTGATAAATCGTCCTATTCAGTTATCTATAAAGCATATTCAGAATCTTTAAGAGTTTCCTCTGTTGGATATTCTTTTTGAAAAAAAATAGTTATTTAAGAAGCTTTAAAACTTTTCTTTTGATAAGGATTGCAGAAGCTATAAATATCACTCCAAGAAGAAGAACCAAATTATAACCAGAAATCTGAGAAGAAACCTCTTTAGTTGTA
>JAUWZT010000143.1 GCA_030615145.1 Promethearchaeota archaeon
TAGCATTGGATGTAGTGTTTGAGAGCTTCCCAAAATCGAAGAAAAGATTTTAATTTTAACCCTTTTTTTTATAAACCAAAAGAAACGATCAATTGGATACGAAACTATTTTTCAAATAAAAACAAAAAATATATAGATCAACCCGATCAATCTTTAACTATCGGGGCTAAAGGCTTCGCACCCCCTCTCCCATAAGCAACGGTATTCGGTTGTTAAATGCGTTCCTTTCGCTAACCAGAAAACCCGAACCCTCTCTTTTGTTATAACCGTGTTTTTCCATAGATATTATATAACAAAAATCTATAACAAAACAATAAATAAGAGCGATAAATAATGAATAGGAAAAAAGCGTTTTCATTCGTTTGTAAAAAGTTGTCAAGCGTCAAAAGGATACCTGCAGAATGGAGTCTCCGAAAATCACACGATAACGAGTGGTTTTTAACAGCAGATAAGGGAAGCTCCCAACCGTTAGGTGTCTACGTTAAAGAGTTTAACGCCCAAGTCGATAACAGCTACAAGAACGGGTTCCAAGCGTCTTTAGGAGAGTTCGCTGGGAGATGTTGTCGCGTCGCCCCTCTTAGAAGCACCCTTCGAGAAGCGATTGGAGACTGTTTCGAGTTCATGGAAGCCCACAACGACAAACGCCTTCTTAGGATTCGATTAGACGAGCAGTATTTTGCTCAGAATTTGGCAACATCTATTTTTTAATTATTTACTTTTTCTTTTTTTACTTCACTTATCTTATATATTTTTTTTAAACATCATTAAATAAAGCGAAGACTTATTTTTACCAGCGATATAGAAAATCTTTTTTATTGTTTAACTTTTAGAGATCGGAATGCTTTAACAAATCAATAACCCGATTGGGGTCCTTTGCATTTAAAATAGTACTTGTACTGCTTAAAATATCGGCATTTAATTGGTTAGCGTTTAAAAGATTTATCCCCCCATCTATATCAACAATAAAAGCATACTTTTTCTTAAGTATAGCTAGCTGGTTTACCTTTTCAATTGAATGTGGAATGAATTTTTGACCAGACCCACCTGGATAAACTGACATTACTAAAACTAAGTCAACTAAATCCAAGTAAGGCGTTATTTCTGCAATTTTTGTATCTGGATCGATTGCTAAGCCCACTTTCTTCTTCCTATTCTTCAGTTCATTTATTAACGCTTTCTTATCTCCCTTTATTTCGTAATGAAAAGTAAAGATGTGAACATAATCAATAATACTATCAATATAATTAGAAGGATCGGTTACCATCATATGTGCGATAATGGGGATATTATAATTTTCGTGTAAAATCCGAAAAACATCTAAATTGAGATGCCGAACAGAAGTAAATTTTCCGTCTGCTACATCAACATGGATATAATCAAGTCCGTCTAATCCCTTAATAATGTCCGGGTTAAATTCATCTATTGCGTGTATTGATACTGCTACTTTTTTCATTTTAAATACTTAATATAAAGATTAATAAAATAGTGTTTTAACTAAGTTATTTTTGGAGTATTACAACTTTTCCGTCTTTCTGGCCTATGTAGGCTTTTGATGCCATTCCTACAAATAAACCCGTATCAACAACACCAGGAATTTTTAATAACTTGTCGTTCATATCTGAGGGGCTTTCAATTAAACCAAAATCAACATCGATAATAAAATTACCGTTATCGCTAACTATAGGGCCAGCTTTTGCTTTTGCCATTCTTAAAACTGGCTTCCCTCCTAGCTTTTCTAACTTTTTCAAAATTGGGAAATATCCAAAAGGAATAACTTCGATTGGTACTCCCTTGTTCCAATTCTCTCCTAATATTTCTGACTTTTTGCTATAATCTGCAATAACTACTAAAATTTTTGATGAAGAAGCAACAATTTTCTCTTGAACTAAACACCCACCGCCTCCCTTAATTAAATTTAATGATTTATCAATTTCATCAGCACCATCAATATCTAAGTCAATTTCAGGGTATTGATCTAAAGTAACGAGAGTAAGTCCATTTTCTACTATTAATTGATGAGACTGAAAAGAAGTTGGGATGCACTTCAAGTTCAAATCCTCTTTTTTATTGATCTCCGCTATTTTCTTGACGGCATATATAATCGTGGAGCCACTTCCAATTCCTAAAATCATGCCCTTTTTGACATTTTCCTCGACTGCTTTAAACGCAGCGTTTTTTTTGCCTATTTCAATTAGATCTTCACTCACAAGTTTCACCAAAATTTTATTTTTTTATTATTTTTTTAACAAATTAAGAATTCTAATCGCCAAATAAGCAGCGTTCTCGCCCCTATCTATTCCTACGCAAGCAACAGGAATTCTTGGGGGCATTTGTACTATAGACAATAACGCATCTAATCCACCTAATTTGGCACTAACAGGTACACCAATAACAGGCTTGTTAGTTTTAGACGCAATTACACCTGGTAAAGCTGCTGACAATCCAGCGACAGCAATATAAACTAAGGATTGACATGATTTTAAATAATCGTCCAATTTGTCTGGATCTCGGTGAGCAGATAAAATTTGAAGCTCGTAAATAATTTTGTTTTCTTTTAAAACATTCTCTGCTTTTTCATACACTTCTTTATCTGAAGTACTACCCGCTATTATTGAGACCAAAGTCACTTTACTTTTATCTACGTTTGTATCTGGCATATTTGATCTAAATTTCCTAGAAATAAAAATAATTCTAATAAATTCTTAATAATCTTTTAACTAAATTATCAAAAAGAACCATTACATTGTTAAGGTTCAAAAACAATTTCATCAAAAACTTTAATATTAAATTGAAACTTCATAAGTTAATATCAATAATTTATTGAAAATTAAGTTTAAAAATTATATTACAAATACGAGGGATGTATAAATATGGAATTAAATGAAGTATGGTTAATTGATTACGCGCGAACAGCTTTTTCAAGATCAAGACCCGCTCAACCAGAAAGGGATGTATTCGGGGAAATTAGAGGAGATGAGCTTCTTGTACTCTTACTGAAAAATATGTTTGAAAATAGATTGGCAGACAAAGGCATTGAAAAGAAAGATATAGATGAATTTACTGTTGGAAGTTCTTTTGGGGTAGGAGAATCCTGGACCTATGGAGGTAAACTCCCAACATATTTTGCAGGAATGGATATAAGAACATCTTGTGTTTTTTTGGATAAAGCATGTGGATCAGCAGCAGCAGGGTTTAACTTAGGATTTTTGGAAATTGCAACGGGTTATAGTAAATGTGTTTTATCAACTGGCCTGGAACATCTCACGCGAGTCCCTTTAGGTATAACAAACAAATTTATTAAGCCAAACCTCTCAATTGCTAGGAAAGACTCACCTTTCTATATGCCCGATTTTGCACGAAAAGGTAAATACGATGTACTTGTAGCAACAGATATGTTGGCTACGGCACAAAAATTATTCGAAGAGGAAATCCCGAAATTTACAAAGGAAGATATGGATACTTTTGGAGTAAGAGCTCATAATTTAACTATTAAAAGCCAAGAAGAAAAATGGTTCACTTCAGGCATTAATGGAGGAGAGATTATTCCGATTGAAGGCCATGTAGAGGGAAATACTGAGGAACCAATGATGGTTGATAGAGACATGGCAGCAAGAAAATCAACTCTCGAATCTGTTGCAAGGTTAAGGTCTGTTTCCAAGCCATTTTTCATTAAAAAAACAGCAACCGGTCAAGAACTTGGTCGAAGTGGCTATATGGAATTTGTAGGTAGTAAGGATGGTGTAATCACTGCAGGGAATGCTTCTCCTTTAAATGCGGGGGCTACAGCATGTGTCTTGATGAATGCTAAAGAGGCTCAAAAAAGAGGTATTAATCCTTTAGCTAAAGTTGTTTCCATTGGATTTGCAGGTGTAGATCCTACAGTTATGGGGCGCGGCCCTGTTCCTGCCTCAAAAATGGCGCTAGAACATGCTGGGTTAACCGCTGATGATATAGATTTCTGGGAAATTAACGAAGCTTTTTGTATAGTGGCATTAAATTGCATGGATAAACTTAGTATTCCTGAAAACAAAGTAAATATTAAAGGAGGCTCTACTGCAATTGGTCATCCATTGGGTGCTACAATGTGTCGCTTAATTGGTACCGTAGGCCGTATCTTAAAAGAAAAAAATGCAAAATATGGAATGGCTAACGCGTGTGTAGGTGGCGGCCAAGGAGTAGCAGTTTTAGTGGAAAATATTGATGCCTAAACAAATTTTATTTTTGATGTAACTTATCTTTTTTTTATTTTCTTACAAAATTAGAATCTATTTAGTTCTCTTCTAATTATATTTCATATTTATTCTAGAAATATTTAAATATTAAACAATAACAATAACATTTAGTCTTACTATAAATTGCTTTGCCATAATCTTCTAATTCTTCGTCTTTATAATCAAGAAGAATGCTATATTTTTTTTTTTAAAAAAATTGTATTAGATCTCTTCCCAATTACCTGTGTGTATAAAATTGCTAAAATAAGAATCTAAGATACTTAACTTTTCTTTAATCCAATGGGCGAAACATTTTACTTTGCTTGTAAAATTTATACAAAAAAAAAAGAATTATTATTTTATCTTTCGATTTGGAAATTAATCTGCACTCGAACCCGATAAATCAATTTATCTTGATCTTCTTTAACCTTAACATCAGATTCGATAATTTGGATATTTCGAATACCACGAAGGGACTTCTTTGCTTCAGTATAAGCAACCTTAACCGCGTCTGCCCAATTCTTGTCCGAAGTCGCCACTAATTGTATCGATTTATAGACAGTCATACTATTCATTCTCAATTACTATTATTATTTTTTTAAATAAATATTAGATAAATATTAGTTAGAAAAAGATCATATAAAAATTTTGTACTACTGTAAATAAAAATTTTTAAAATAACATGAAACATCCACGCCCATACACTGCATAAAATCACAGGAAACCGTGTTCCCTTAATTGGCGCATGTAATCTGGGTGCCTTTCCTTTCTAAGAATTTTATCTCCTTCAATAAGGTTTTCAGAGCATTTAGTGCAGAACCAAGCTCCAAGAAATGGGATCCAAGCCATATCGAGGTTAGTTGGCGCCTTTTCCGGATAAAGCCCGTGGTCAGTTGCTTCTATATACGAGGCGCACCCCCCACCCAAACCGCATTGGATAACAGATTCGGAAAGCGAGCTATCGAGCCTAGTACTTTCTCTATCGAGAAAACCTTCCTTTCGCTCCAACCTTTCTTTTTCAACGGGATCTGTGATCCCACGGCTCCTTTTCCGATACTCACAAGAAAACGCATGTAGCCGACTTGCTTCCTGCTTAACAGCGAACTTAATTACGTCCCTAAAATTTTTCCTTATGCGTCGAAGAGAAGGGTCTTTTAACTCTATCCTTACGATTTTTCTAGCTTTCAATACGATCATATAAGTTGTCTAATTATTTAAATGTGTGCTGTGCGGAGAATTATTGAAAAAATATAAGAATTGTTTTGTTAAGAGAACGGGTCATCCGAGAAGGGGTGGAAGTCTTAAATGATCGTATAATGAAAAATTTTTTTAAGAATTAATTTTAAAAAGGTTAATAGTTTAGATTTTCATACTAACATAATTTAAATGTATTAAGATTGGTTATTGATATGGAAGAGTTAATAGAATCTTATGGATGGTATATTATTGCGGGGATAATTACCTTAGTTTTTTTAATCACATGTTGCACAATCAATAGAAAACTTCTAAAATAATAGTTACAAATAATTCGGGCGTAGTATTCGTTTGGTACTGTTTAACTAAATCCCTAAACCATTTCTATTTAGATCGTCTATTAATTTTGGTAATAATTCTTTATTTATGTTAAGATAATCGCCGTCTAATTCAAAGTTATACTTTTGTCCCCACTCAATTAGAACTTTTATTAAAGTCTCTTTGTTTAATTTGAGTAGTTCTTGTATCATCTCAACCTTAATACGTTTTGAAACGCATAATAATGCCTTTAATCGTTCAATAACGCTCTCGTTTTCTTTAGATTCGTTTTCTGTTTTATTTTGGTTATCTAGCTTTTGTCTAATTGCCATAAGAGCTTGTTTAGCGTAAACAAAATCGGGATCGATTTTTAAAGCTTTTTGGTGAGCTTCTATAGCTTTTTCTAAATTTTCTCTTTCTTCGTAGATTAGACCAATGTTGTAATGGCAATGCTTATAATCCGGTTTTATAGCGATCGCAATTTCACAAGCGTTCAACGCTTCTTCAAATAGTTCTAAGTTAAAATAGGCGATCCCGAGGTTATAATGCGCTCTATAATTATGGGGGTCGATCTCTATTATTCTTTTAAAATTTTTAATCGCTTTTTCATACTCTAAAACGTAATAATCGTTAAGGTAACCCCCATAAGCAAACAAAGCGTCAATAAGACTTTTCTTGAGTTCGAGTTCGGGTTTATTATTGAATAAATCTTCTAAAATTTCTATACCTTCTTCGAAATCTTCATTATCTATTAATTTCTTTGCTTTTTCAAGAATTTCTCTGTCGTCAGTCAATTGATTTCACTTAAATCTCATTTTCGTACCAAATATTTGGCGATTTTTTTACACCAAGCTTCATAAATACGCTCCTTAAGGCACCGTCTGAATCCGAACAGATGTAATACACTTTATCTAATTTAAGCGTTTTTTTTATGTATAACTGTAGTTCTCTAATTATTTTTTCCTCAATTCCTTTTTTGTAAGAATCTTCCTTTTTAGTTAAAATTTGATGAATAATTGCTCGATCGTTGCCTAAATAATCTCTAAAAGAAGTATACGTTCCCCAACCAACAGTTTTCCCCTCCTCTTTGGCAACCACCATAGAATTTCTATATTGAAGGTCTAAGACTCTTTTATTTATCTCTTGTTCGAATTTTTGCCAATGTGAGAAGAAGTAAGACTTATTTTCGATAAAATCTTCAAAAATTTCTTTAAGTGCCTCTCGATCTAATCGAGGATCGTATCTATCGATTATAATCATGATATTTCTGTTAATGATTAATGGTTTTATAATATTTTTTCTTTTGAATTTTTTTTTTTTTTAATTAATCTTTAATAAAAACTCTTTTTTATGTTCTGAAATATTAGAATTTATGAAACGGACAAATAAAATAGACAAATTGATTATACCTATCAAAAAAACCAATAAGGACGCAATGCTTCTTATAACTTCAAAAAAGGGAGATGCTGGTGCTGACGCTCGAATTAGTGGCTTTAAACAAATCGTTAATGAAAACGGCAAAAAAGAATTAATCGCGCTTGACACTGACACTTATACGCTTAAACCTCTAGAGCGAATTGGGTGTCCTTTAGGATTTGCTACAGCTATCCCCGAAGGATATTACTTTAAGGTCGCACCCCGCAGTGGTCTCGCGCTATGGGATGGGTTATCAATCGTTAATAGCCCTGGTACTATAGATTCTGGTTATAGAAACGAATGGATGGCTATTGTTATAAATCTTTCAAATAAAGATGTGGTCTTGAAGAGAGGAGATCGCATATGCCAAATTATTCTTGGCAAAATCCATAATTACGAATTCAAAGAAACTGATGAATTATCAGAATCTGAGCGTGGTTTAGGAGGCTTCGGTAGTAGTGGTAATAAATGAAATTAAATATTAATAACTATGTTTTGTTCTTATTATTATGTCAGAACTATCAGTAGAAGAAAAATTTATTATTAAAAATTTAAAAGATAACGGTGGGGAACTTAAATACAAGGAATTACAAACGCTCTGCCAAGAAGAATTTGAAGGGGTTAGGTTAATCTTGAAAAAATTAAAGGAAAAACAGATTGTCAGTTATGAGGGAGTAATCCCCGGGTATTCCGCAGAAATCAAACTTAATGAAGTCTCTTAGTCTAAAAATTATATTGATTTGAACTTCCCTCTAATTTTTTATGTGATAAATGGACATTAGTTTTTATGTAAAGCCTATATTTTAAGATTAATTACTAAAATTAATTAGTTAAATTGAAAAAACCACACATATTTGTCTAATTTTGACTGAATATAATAATTTTGAACCATTTAAAGACCACTTTCTGTATAAGATATTAAATCCAAAGAGTTTAGCAATTTTTGGAGCAAATAATAATTTATTGACAACAATGGGCTCTATGCAATTGCGTAACATTATCGCTGGTGGAGGATTTGATGGCAATATCTACCCAGTTCATCCTAGACTGGATGAAGTTCAGGGTTTTAAAGCGTATAAATCCGTAAAAGATTTACCCGTAGTACCCGATCTTGCTTTTCTTATATTACCTACGAGAGTAGTACCTTAAGTTATGGAAGAATGCGGAGAAAAGGGGATTAAAAACCTTTTAATAACTTCTGGTGGTTTCAGAGAGATTGGAAAAGATGGAATTGAATTATCTAAAAAAATTGACGAAATTTCAAAAAAATACAATATGAGATTTGTCGGTCCTAACTGTCTTGGAATATATAATGGATGGTATGGATTTCCTGAGAAAAAAGAAGTATATTTTAACACTTTTTGGCCTTATGCGATACCTGAACGGGGAAATATTTCGATTATAAGTCAATCAGGAACAATTGCTGCCCAAACTTTCTGGCATGCGAAAGAGATGGGTGTTAGGATTAGTAAATCGCTTTCTGTAGGTAATGAAAGAAATATTGATATGGTAGATTTTTTAGAATATTTCAAAGACGATCCTCAAACAGGTGTAATCGGACTTTATATAGAAGAGATAAAACAGGGAAAAGAGTTCATTAAATTGGTTAAAGAAATCACTCCAAAAAAGCCAATAGTTGCGATTTATACGGGAGGAACTAAAGCAGCAGATAGAGCGATCAAGAGTCATACGGGCTCTTTAGGTGGCAATCAAAAGATTTACGACGCAGTTTTTAAAGAATCTGGGATCATCTCTACTAATTCTATAACGGATTTCTTGTATTACTTAAGGACTTTATCCTTTGCTCAAAAGTATAACATATTTATGAAAGGTAAACGGGTTGGAATTATTACCAGTTCAGGAGGTAGTGGCTCAATGATGGCAAAATCTTCAGAACTATATGGGTTAGAGGTTCCAGAATTTTCTAAACGACTAAAGGATGATCTTTCGGAGTTAATACCATTTACTGCGAGCGCGAGTAACCCCATTGATGTAACTTTCGATACAAACTTTTTAAACATATTTTACAAATTTCCTAAGATGTTGATGAAATCTGGAGAGGTAGACAGCATTGTTGTGTGGGGTGTGTTTGATTTCGACGATATTATAGAAACTATTGAAAAATCTGGGATGACCATCGACGATAATATAAAAAATATGGCTCATATGTTAGATAGATCTGTCATTCGACCAATTAAGAGACTGATGAAAAAGTATTCTATTCCTGTTTATTTTTCTGGACCCTTTCCATACAGGTTTCCATGGTTTCAAAAATTTCTGTCCTACGATATACCCATTTTTGATTTGTGGGATGCTCCACCTAAATGTTTAAAAATTCTGTACGAATATTCAGAGTATCGCAAAA
>JAUWZT010000173.1 GCA_030615145.1 Promethearchaeota archaeon
ACAACGCGTTCTATCTTTTTGTATTCCTTAGAAACCAATATTCAATCATTCCTCTAATTTTTTTCTATTATAAGTAGAATAATTTATTATTATAGTAGTAATTGTATTATATTAATTTATATTTTTATTTTTAATTTTTTATAATACTTGAATATAGATATATGGAAAAAATATAAATGATTGAACTTTATTTTGTTAGTTTTATTTATTCGATTATATTGAACTCTATAAAAAAAAAACAATTAAAAGTGCCAAATCTTATAATATTATATATCATATTTCATTTGAACATTTAATAATTATTTTTTAATATTAATAGGTGCTAATAATTGCCAAAACGTGAGCTTTTTATAAAAAGGGTCTACGAGATTGTAAATGAGTTGAAGATCCCATTAATCGATGAGCGGGTTTACGATAAAGTCACTTTTAGTGGTGCTGCCGCCATAGCGAAAGTAGTGTTTAAATTTGAGGAAGACGAATCTGTAATTCGTGGATTCTTAGGTTTGGCTGAATACTTTCATACTGTCGTGATTAAGGCTAAAGACCAGTTCTATATACCCCACGCAAACATTCTCTTTCAATTGATCAGCTCATAAATCTTTATTTTTTTTACTTTTCTTTTATAATTTCTATACAAATATAATAAAATCCTTTAGACTCATTCAGTTAGTTTTAATCTATTAAACCAAAAAGGTTAATTATTTTCTAAATAAAATTTTGATTCTTTGAGAACTTTTAGAACTTCAGATTCAGAAACATCGTACCAGTGTTTATAAGCGTCGGCAACTGCAAACCACCTCGTGTTTCTTATATTTGGGCAAAAAGTTTTAACTTCTACATATTCAATACGTTGGATTGTGTGTAAAGGCGCTGTAGGAACGCTAACAACGATTCTTTTAGGATTATATTTCTTTACCATCTTGATAGCAGCTAACATCGTAAAACCAGAGGCTAGTCCATCGTCAACCATGAAAACGATTTTATTTTTAATCAGGTTTATGTATTTTTCTTCTAAATTGTAATTCTTTTTATAAAAAACCAAACGGTCTTTAATTTCTTTTTGCGTTATTTCGATTGCATATTTTACTTGCTTCTCTGAAAGGTTTAATTGATACAACAAATCATTGTTTATTAAAACGGTTCCATCTGGTGTAACCGAGCCAAATCCTGCTTCGGTATTATACGGAATTTTAATTTTTCGAACAATTATTAAATCGTAATTTATTTTTAATTTACTGCAAAATCCTTCGACTACAGGAACGCCTCCGTTTGGTATAGCAAACGATATAAAACTGTCATGCTTTTCGTTAATGAGGTTGTAAAGCGTTGTATCGTTCTCTAAAATAAAATCAGCTAGTATTTCTCCAGCTTTTATTCTTGATTCATACTGAACGAATTTCATAGATACTAATAATAAAGACAAATTTGAATTTATTTATTATACTTGAAGATTGAACAAGCTTTTCTATTTCATTAATATTAAAAAGCCATAACCTATAATCCATTTAGACTTTTTTATTAAAATCGTTAAACTTTAGTTAAACTTATTAGGAGTTGCTATTTATGAGTTTTCAAGAACTTAAAAATTCATATCTAAAAGAGACAGTTCCCCTGAAAAAAATACAATTAATCGAATCAATAGCTCTGCATTTTGAAAATGAAGGGCTAGAATTTCTATTTTCTCAGTATAAAAGCGAAAGCGATGGAAAAGTAAGAAAAAAAATTATCGATGTTGCTGGGAAAAATATAAACGACATTTCCATCCAATTACTAGTCAAAGCTCTTACAGACAATAATATTGAATCAAGAAAAGCATCTGTGATAGCTTTAGGTAAAGCAAAAGCGTCCATAGCCTTAATTCCTTTGTTAAATATGCTCCAAAACCCCTCTTTAGAGATTAAAGACATCGTGCTTGCTTCTATTATAAGGATTGGGAAAGAAGGGGCCTTAGATGTAATATTCGATTATATAAACAAAGGAAATATTCATGTTAAAAGATCAATCCCATACATATTAGGAAAGATTGGCAGTGGAGAGTGCATTGAGAGATTGATAGAATTAATAACACACGAAGACCCATTAATTCGTAAGAATTCAGTCAAAGGGTTAGAAAAATTAATTCAATTAAAAGACGCAAAGTTTATTCTGAACGCTTTAAGCGACGAAGATTTACGCGTAAAAAAATCAGCAATCAAAGCATTAGGTACTATAAAAAGTAAAAGGGCTATTCCTCATTTAATTAAATTTTTAAAAGAAAAAAATCCTGAAATTCGTAAGTTATCTGTGCGATCTTTGTTCTTAATTCTTTCAAATCAACCTCCACCTCCATACGATAAAATCTACGATATTTTAAACGGACGAAATATTATTTCTAGAAGAGAAGCGATAAAACTGTTGAGCTTATTAGAGGATAAAAATTCTGTAGATTATCTTATAAGAGTATTCAACAGTAAAGATGCGAAATTGAGAAGGTTAGCGTATAAAGCAATTTTAAATATTTTTAAAGATACGGTTCCAACTCAAATAGTCGAGGGTTTGAGCGCGAAAGAATGGAAAATTAAGAGTTTATGCGCAAGAGTTATCGGAGAAATTGGGGATGAAAATTTAATCGACGCACTTTTTGCTTTATTAAGTGATGATGATAGTAAGGTAAGGGACGCAGCAATTGAAGCGCTATCAAGGTTTGGGAGCGAAAAGGTAATTAAAAGCGCAAAAAAGTTAACAAACGATTTAAACTGGAAAATAAGAAGAGCAGCAGTTAAACTTTTAATTAAAATTGGTGATAATAAGTCTACCGAATCTTTAATTGGATTAATGGGGGATAAAGATATATTTATTCGAAGTTGGGTAGCGATGTCGTTAGGAAAACTAGAAAACATTAGCGATATAACTCCCTTTGTAACACTATTAAAAGACAAAGACCCTAAGATGCGAATTGCTGCAGCAAAAGCTTTAGGTCAAATAGGAGATAAAGAAGCTTTAAAATGGTTAGCTAAATTATTATGGGACGACGATTGGAAAGTGAAGAAAGAAATTGAGGGTGCCCTTAACGCCATCGACCCTAATTGGTTAGATTTGATTTAGTATAAAACATTGAGTTTAATATTTATTTATTTTTAATCATTTAGTTGCAACTAATTTTCTATTTAAAAAAGTTAGAATTATATATTTCTTTACTAAATTGATTAAATTCTTTATTTAGATTTATATATACAAATAAAATTTAAAGAATTATTAAAAAATTTTAAATATTTTTGAATCTTAATTAATTATTAAGAATATGAATGAAAATTTATCATTAAATTCATCTGACGACGATGATGACATATGGAAGCTCGAGATACAAAAGTTAAAATCGTTAAAGAGACTTTTCCTTCTGAGATGGTTTCAATTGTGGGAGATATCTTCGCGGGAATCGTTCTTTCTATTTTAATAGTCTCTTTTGAGAGCTTTCTAATACTTATTCTAATTATTCCTGCTTTGCTTTCTCTAAGGGGAAATTTAAGTGGTCCTTTTATAGCAAGGATTTCGAGAGATTTAATTATTGGAGAGTTTAACTTAAAATCGTGGTTTGAAAACATATTGGCTACATATGTGCTAGCCTTAATAACTGCGATTGCAATTGGAATTCTAAGTATTTTTTTAAATCTTTTATTAATTAGACTCTTTACTTTTCATATTGGTTTGTTAATTGTTATACCAATAGCTTCTATTCTATTGACATTAACAGTTTCAATTCCTTGTTCTACAGCCTTAAATCTCTTCGCGTTTAAGCGCGGTTTAGACCCAAATAACATTGTTAATCCTATAATGACAGCCGTTGATGATTTTCTTACGGTTATTAGCTTCTATTTAACAATTATTTTGCTGGGGGTGCCGTAATTTTTGGATTACTTCAAAAAGATCTTTAAGGAATCTATAATAATCGTAATTATTAGTTCTATAATGGGTCTTTTTTCAGGAACTCTTTTATCCAATAATAAGGAGATTTTGTATACATTTCCGATCATTTTGTTAGTTTTGCCTTCTTTAAATTCTTTAATTGGTGATATTTCTACGGTTTTGATTTCGCGCCTTACTTCACACTTATATTTAGGCACCCTATCTCCAAAAATACAAGTTTCTGATAGATTAAAGCAAGATTTTTATGGGTTACTTATGACAATTTTATTAAGCCTAGTTGCATTAATAAGCTTAGGATACTTATTTGGAAGTGCAACTGGAATAGAAATCGTTAATCCGTTGTTGATAATATCTATTATAATTATTACTATTTTGATTCTTTTTGGCTTGATGTTTGTGTTATTATTTATTAGTTCTATTTTCATATTTAAGAAAGGTAAAGATCCCAATAATTTTTTAATTCCCATGGTTACATCTTTAGCAGACCTTCTAACACCTATGTTAATTTTAATTTTTATACAAATATTTATTTAAATACCTAAAAACGAGAGTGAGAAATTCAATTAAACTGCATGAAAAAAGAAAAAAGAAAGAATTCCAATACCAACCTATATCTCTAAAAGATATTTTGAGAGAGATGAAACAAAAAATTGATCTAATGATTGACCTCGCCTATAGTGCAATTAAATTTGGTAGTAAAGAGATAGCAGACGAAACTACTAAAATTGAAAAGCGTATCCACGAGTTAACTTTTCTGTTGAATTTACAAATTACTCAAACACAAACTGGGGGGTTTAAAGAAGCCAAGAGATTAGAGCCAATTGTTGTAATGGGTTATTCAATTGACAAAATTTCGGACGCTCTTGCGGATATTGCCCGCGTTGTATATATAAATAGCGATATATCTGACTTTACGCAACTCTTTTGGGACGAAGTTCCTGAACCAATAGTAAAAATAAATGTCAAAGAGGATTGCAAACTCATAGGAATGAATCGTCAAGATGTACATTTTAGATCACAACATGGAGTCGACTTAATTGCAATAAAAAGAAACGATAATTGGTTGTTTGATAAGAATAACATAATTGAAAAAGGAGATATCTTAATTATTAAAGGCGAACTTGAACCGATTAAAGAATTGAAGAAATTAACTCTTGACAAGGAAGAGATCTCTTTCCAAATTGATGAGGAAGAAAAAGAACCTGAATTTGATCTCAAAAACCCCGAAATATTTGACGAGATTCAAGAGCTTAAAAAAGATTATGTATTGATAACAGATATCTCTGAAACAATGATAGAATTGGCACTCGCAGCATTGTTCTTTAACAGCTATGAAGTCGCAGAAGATGTAATCGAAATGGAAGCCCTAATGGACGGACTTAATATAAATTTCGAGAAGAATCTTCTAGATTTTGCGCATTTAGTTGATAGTCCAAGAGATCTGACGGGAATTATGCGCATTGTTTTCTCATGCGAATTAATAGCCGATGCAGCGGCTCATTTAGCTGAAACCATCTTAGAAGGGTTTGAACCACATGTAATTATTCAGAAAGCAATAGAAGAAACATCTGAGATAGTAGTTCGAGAAACATTATCTGCAGAATCTTACTTTAATAGCAAAACCTACGATGAATTACAAGAGCAACGATATAAACGAGGGTTCCATATTATTGCTCTAAAAAGAAAAGACAAATGGATATATAGTTTCAAATCAGATTTTATGTTCGAAGTCGATGATTTGTTAATAGGTCTAGGACCTAAAGAGAGCGTAGACCAATGGAGAAGATGTGTACATCCAGAATATAGGAAAGGAGAATAAAGAGGTGTTAAAATATGAATCACGATAAAGAGCGCGAAAGGTTTTTAAATACAATTCTTGAAATAGCAAATCAGATTATAAAAAATTCTAAAACAATTAACACTACACATGTTTTGAAATTAATTGATTTGATTATTCAAGTTAATTCTAACGATGGAACGATTTTTGTTTATGGAGCTGGGCGGTCTGGCTTTATAGGGCGTTGTTTTGCTCAAAGATTAATGCATTTAGGGGTTAATTCTTGTTTCGTCTCCGATGCGATTACTCATCGTTATAGTAAAGAAGACTTACTTATTTTAATAAGTGGAAGCGGTGAAACTACCTCTCCCGTCGCTATAACGCGAAAAGCGAAGGAAATAGGGGGGAAAATTGCTTTATTAACAGGTAATCCAGAGAGTACTATAGGAAAAGTATCGGATATAATAATTAAAGTTGATGGGAAAAGTAAGGGTAAGGCGACTTCTCAGGAAACACTAGCACCTTACACAACTCTATTCGACATCTCAACGCTAACCATATTAGATTCAATCGGAGCCACATTAATGGAATTATTAGGAGTCACTGAAAAAGATATCGATAAACATCATGCTTCGATTGAATAAATTTTATTAGTGTATTTTATGAATGAATATATTAAGATAAGACATATCTCAGAAGGGAAAGGAAAGGGCGCGTTTGCTAAGAAAGATATTAAAAAAAATACCATAATTGATGTAGCAAATGTAATTTTAATTCCCAACAAGGAATATAAGAAAATTAAAAAAACAGTCCTATATGATTATTGCTATATTTGGAAAGATCCAAAGCACAAACCAGAATTTGAAAATGCTATAACTCTCAGTATATCTCAGTTCATTAATCACTCTTATGAGCCTAATATCAGATATTTATATGATTATATGAATAAAGCAATAGAGTTCTCTGCTATTAGTGATATTAAAGAAGGGGAGGAACTCACGGTTAATTATAATGGTCTGATTAATGATAAAAGCCCTGTATGGTTTAATGTTCTTGATTAATCAAAGATATTTTATTTTATTAATGCTCTAAGAACTTTTAAATTCATAACATCCTCTTTCATATCTTTCCCTTTTGGCGTCTCTAAAATTCCGGGATGATCTCTAAATCTATCATCATTTAAAAAGAATCCAAAGGGTTCCTTGCCGATCTTTCCTTGTCCTATGTGGGCATGGCGATCAACTCTAGAACCTAAATCTTTTTCAGTATCATTTAAATGAAAAGCAAATAAATACTTCAATCCAATAATATCGTCAAATTCATTCCACATTTCATTATATTTTTTCTTGGTTGTAAAATCATAACCGGCTGCAAATGAATGTGCTGTATCAAAACAAACTCCTATTCTAATCTTCTCTTTAATTTTATCTATTATAGTTTTAATGTGATGGAATTTATTGCCTAAACCCTTTCCTTGTCCAGCGGTAGTTTCTAGCAAAATTCTAACTTTGGAATCGCTTGTTTCAACCATCAATTGATTTAGTTGGTTAGCAATTTGATTTAAAGCTTCATCCTTTGTAATTTCTTCCTTGTCACTCATAGGAATGACTCCAGGGTGCATATTTTCGTATTCGATACCGAGTTGATCAGCTTTAATAAGTTCATCTAGCATCGCACTATAAGATTTTTCCAATTTTTCATTATCGATACTTGCTAAATTTATTAAATAGCTATTATGACTAATTATTGGCCATATTTCTTCTTTTAATTCTTCCTTTTTTTTTAGAAAATCTTCGATATCGCTTTGTACTAAAGGTTTTGCCGACCAAGAGCGCACACTTCTAATAAATACTTGAATAGTCTCGCACCCAAGTTCTTTTCCCCTTTCAAGAGCCATATACTTACCTCCTGTAACGCTCATGTGAGCACCTAACCTCATTTCAATCACATCTAAAAATTAATATTCACTTATAAAACTAATAATAATTTTAAAACAAAAAGAGGTAATAAATTCTTTTAATTAATGTTTGGTATCAGTAATTTCGAAGTCTAATTTATCTATTATCTCAATCAAGTCGATAACTTCAAGATTCATATCGAATTTATCGTTGGCATCGCTCAAATTCGTCCTACAAAAAGGACATACTGACGATATAACGG
>JAUWZT010000209.1 GCA_030615145.1 Promethearchaeota archaeon
ACTTATTAAAAAGGGATTATAATCCCTCCGAAATTAAAATAAAATTGAGAGAGTTAGAATTTTCTATGAAAAAAGATCTTTTTTTTGAAAAAAAAGAAAAACAAAAATAATTCGTTATTGAGGATTAGTATTTAGATTTATCTCAAGTTTATTTTTGACAATTATGTATTATTGTTTATTAGTGGAATATTTCACATTCAATTTTATTTATAAAGGTGGTTAATATTTTAATATTAATATTTTTATAATTTTTCTAAAAATAATATTAAAAAATTAAATATTAATGAAGTGAATGTGAAATGCTTATTTTAGAAGGATGGATCGATGGAATAACTGCGTCCGGAGTTGTTATTTTTGGCATAATATTTGGCTTATTCTTTTTATATAAATCGCGAAAATCTGGCGCTAGGATTTTAACTTATTTAGGTTTAGTAAATATTTTAGCAGGACTTATGTATTTAGGTGTCTTTACAGATTTTTTAGTGGTTCTTGCAACGGAAAATAATTTAGATAATACTACTGGCTTGGTTGGAATATTAAGTTACATTTGGTTCGCACCTGTAATGATAATCGCCCTTTATATCGGTGCTGAACTCTTAGTACCTGAGAAAAAGTGGTATCTTATGATACCAATCATCATTTTAAGTGTTATATTTGAAATCCTTTTCTTAAGAGATCCAATGGGCACTTTTAATTTTGTCGAACCAGTAGTTCTAGGAGAGACTTTAATTGATTATAACGTAAACATGTTAACTCCAGCAGGTATTATTATGGCTGTTTTATTATTAACCGTTTTAATAGTACTTGGCTTTGGTTTCTTAATAAAAAGCCTTAAGTCTAGTGGTGATCTAAAGAAAAGTTTCTTTCTCTTATCAATGGGATCTATATGCTTCTGTATATTCGGATTATTGGAGGGGCTAATTGCTCCAGAATTGATTTTGATAGTGATTATTGTTAGAATCGGATTTTTAATTAGTTTTTGGCTAATGTATTACGGACTAAAAACTTAAATTTTCATTAAAAATATAACTATCTATTTTTTTTTTCTTTACTTACTTCTAATCCTATTTTTCGGAATTGTTCCCTATTAGGTAAATAAACAAGCCATTTACTTCAGAGAAATGTTTATTATTTTTGTTAGAATAGGTTATCTTTGTAGTTTTTAGCTGTTATATATAGGTCTCAAGGTAAATCTTTAAGTTAATTTCAAATCCGATAATCTTATTCCCTTTTTTCAAAAGTAAAAGGAGTTAGATAATAATAAGAATATTATTTATGATGAGTACTGGATTTCACAAAGAAGAGGTCTTTTTGTATTGATCTTCGCTGGAAGTTTTCCCCTTTTTAAATTCGAAGAGCTCAAGTAGCACTTGATCGGGTGCTTCGGCCATGACATACTTCATATAACCTAAATTAGTGATATTTTTTCTGAATTTGAACCCTTTCGACTTCATGTGAGATACTAGGCACTCAATATCGTCAGTTTCGATTCCCAAGTGATGAATTGGTCCACGTTCTTTATCCTTCGGGGGTTGATCGTAGAAGTTAATTTTCGCCGATCCTATGGCAATCATGACATTTCGCGCTCCAGCTACAGTTAGATCTAATAAAATTTCAGCACCGAACATTTCTTTGTAAAAATTCAAGCTATCTTCTAAATTAGAAGCGAAAAGGTGGGCGTGATGCAGATTTATTTTCATTATTTCACCATCTTATAATTAAAAAATAAAATAAGGATTTAACGAAGATAAACTTTTCTATTAAGCTCAAAAAACCTATTTATTTTTGTCGGGTGAGTGTTGTTTGACACTAAAGTTTTTTTTTCTTTTAATTATTTTAAAAGGCAAATTAAAAATTGCTTTCTTAATTTTTTCAAACAAGGATTAATTATCGATTACTTGGTACTAATTTTGTACAAATTTAAATCTGAAGTCAATAAAATTGATGATGTCTATCGAATTAAAATTGACGTTCCATTTGCCGTAAAGTTCGTTTGTCTTTACCTTTTTAAATTAAAAGATCAATACATTCTAATAGATGCTGGTTTAAATATGGGAAATTGGAGTA
Organism: Promethearchaeota archaeon; assembly: GCA_030615145.1. Taxonomy (GTDB): domain Archaea; phylum Asgardarchaeota; class Lokiarchaeia; order Sigyniarchaeales; family SOKP01; genus SOKP01. The sequence continues at coordinate 2,068 of JAUWZT010000209.1, forward strand.
AACTTCTTTTTTCAGCGCTTAACGATTTAAATATAGAAATTGGAGATATTGATTATTGTTTTATAACACATATTCATTTGGATCACATAGGACTAGTAAAAACCCTTAAACGTAAAAACCCAAACTTGAAAGTCGTAATGAACGATATAACCCACAAAATTCTGCGATGGGAAACAAACGATTCAACTATGGAAGAGTTAAATTCCGAAGCTAAAAAAGCTGCAAATCTAATGATAAAATATGGAATTAGCGAAGAACAAGGGAAAAGAGTGGTTCAATTTTTCACTTTTTGGCCAAAACTTCTACGCTACCAAAAACCAGATGTAATTGTGCGCGATAACGATAGATTTTTGGATGATTTAGAAATTATTTGGACTCCAGGTCATAGTTTTGGTCACACCTGTATCTTTAATGCTAAAAAGAAATATCTCTTTGTTGGAGATCACATTCTTTCTAGGATTACTCCACATATCGGGAATTTCTTGATTCCTAATACTCTCAAGGACGAATACGAGAAGTACGACTTTAATAATATTTTAGAACATTATCTAAACTCGCTAGATCGAATTGATAAGTTAAATACAAAAATAATTTTCCCTGCTCATCAAGATATTATATATAATCCACACGATCGTATTTTAGAGATAAAGAAACATCACGAGAAAAGGTTATCTGAAATTTCGAGTTTAATTAAAGACAAGCCTATGACGCCATTCAAGATTTCTCAAATTCATTTTGGAACGGATTTAGACGAAATAAATTCATTTATGGCTTTAAGCGAAGTATTAGGGCACCTCCTTTACCTTGACAATCAAGGAAAAGTCCAAAAATATGAAAAAAGCGGAAAAATTTATTACAAAAGTTAAACTCTCAAGTGTTGAAAATGATTGAAGGGTTTAATTTTGCAGTTTTAATAGTATGAGTAATATTTTGTATGATCTACTATTTTGATGTAAAAAAATCTCTTTAAATGGGCAACCTCTCATCGTTGTTAGAAAATTTTAGACTTTTCAAAACCACACAAATTCTTTCTACGCTCTTTACATCGTTACGCCCTCGAAAATTTTCAACAAGCGCATCTAATTCGCTAATTTCTGGAACTTTTACTTTTATCAAAACTCCACATTGGCCTGCGAGAAAATAAACCTCCTCACACTGAGGGATAATCTGCGTTTCTCTTATCAATTCTTTAATTTCTGATTCGTTATTGGGAATTACCGTAAGAAAAGCTATAATGCATCTTTCATCCTCTCTACATATTCGAATCGTGAATTTTTCGATAACTTTTTCATCTTGTAATTTAATAACGCGCTTTCTTACCGTTGATTCGGATAAGCCAACCTCTTCAGCAATTTCTCGATAAGGTCGCCGTGAATCTTCGATAAGCATTTCTAAAATACGTTTATCTTTCTCATCTAGGTTTTTCATTTCTATTCTTTCCTATGGGTTATTTTGTTTAAAAAGTATAAAAAAATTTTTAATTAAAATTTTAAAAAAATTATATTATTAGTTTTACATTGAATATTTTACGTATTCGGGGTATTCTCCGAGTAAAGGTGCGAAAAGTCTTTCGTACTCAACTGCCATACAATGAATACCTACTGCTTTAGTACTTTTCTTGATCTCAGCAATAAAAGGCTTGAAAAAGTCGATATTTATCTTATCAATAGCTGCATATTTACCAGGTTTGTTTCCTTTATTATCTTTCTCTGCTTTTTTAAGAGCTTTCAAAAGATCTTTTGGAACGCTAACTCCAGGGATGTAATTGTCGAAATACCAGGCGATGCCATGGCTTTTTAATGGAAAGAGCCCAAGAAGCACTGGAACATTGTATTGTTCTAGATCTTTTAAAAAGTCTTTTGCGTCGTCAATATCAAACGCTGTTTGCGTTTGGATAAAATCAACACCACGATCTACCTTACGACCAACCTTTAGGATTTCAGGTTCGCGAGGGTTACTGTTAGGGTTAGCAACGCAACCAAAATTCATTTCTATTTTACCTCCCTTTAGCTCGTTTCCTTCGTAGTCAGTTCCTTCGTCAATCATAATAGAAAGCATTTCACAGAACTGGGTACTGTCAATGTCATAAACTGCGCGGCCCTTCTTGTGGTCTCCGAGAGCCGTATGGTCCCCTGTGAGAGTTAGAATGTTCTTCAGCCCCAAAATTGCACCAGCTATTACATCCCCAAAGAGTGCAACTCGATTTCGATCCCTAACTGTGACTTGCCACACTGCTTCAATTCCCGCTTCTTCTTGGACTTTAAAGCTTGGAACCAATGATGACATATAAGCGTCGCCTTGTGGACCATCCGTTACGTTTGCTGCCACGATTCTTTTAGTTTTTTTCATTTCCTTTGCAGAATGGATAATCTCGCTAAGATCCAGAATTTTCTTTGGCTCTAGCTCACCAGTGAAAACAAAATGACCCGCTTCGATCGCTTTACATAATTGACTATACGCTTTTCTTTTTGCCATTTAATTTTCCACCTCCTTTTTTTCTTCTTCGTTAGTATATTCTTTGTTGATAACTAAGTATCCAGGACTGGTAGAAGTACGAAAGTCCCTTGGAGGCCTGTATTTTTTGAAGAGATCAAGTCGATTAAATTCTTTTAACCTTTCCCAAATGCGCACCCAAGCGCAAGGAATAGTGTAACCGCCTACTTCACACATTCCGTCTACCATTCCTCCACACGGCCCATTACTTAAGTGTTTAGCACATCCTGCTCGAGGACATAATCCACCAGATTCTCCAATTATACAATCTCCGCACTCCTCACAGTATTCAATGAAATTATTATCACCACTGTTTTGTACGCCTCCAAACATACTATTTTGGGCGGGGAAAGTTAACTTACTAGGAAGCACTTTATTCAGCATGACGACACCAAGCCCACAAGCAAGAGAAACTATAGCTTCGTAGTCGTCGATGTAAGGTCGCACTGTTGTTGCTGCGATTCTATCGTCGCACTGTCTTAATACAGTCATTGCTTTCCATTTTAACTCCTTACCTTCAGTTCGGGCTTTTAATTCTAAAAGTTGTCCAAGAACTTTTGCCTCATTTATGGATCGCGGGGGTTGACAGCAACCATCGCATCCAGCTATTAATATCTTGTTATAGCTCTTAACCATTTCATAAATTTCGTTTATATCTTTTTGTTGTGTAACTATCATATTACAAAACTCCTCTTTTCCATTTTTTATAGATTTTTCTTACTATATTCATTTTAATTAGCATTATATGTGTTTGAAAAAATCATTATTATTAGGTTGTTAATTTTTCAATTAACTTATTTGGTTTTACACTTCTTTTATTCAATCTGAGATCTTCTAGGTCTATACCTAATGCTATCGCCATCACTTCAGCTAGATAAAGGACAGGAATATTTAATTCTTTCCCTGTTCTACGAGCGACAATTTTTTCTTTCCTATCGTACTGAGTTGTACATGCGGGACAGACAGTAATCAAACCATCGACATTTTCTTCGAGTTCACATAGTTCTGTCATTTTATCTTCGACTAATTTCTCACCAATTTCGTCCTGTAATCGAGCGCAAAAGCCACAACATTCCAATTTATTGGCGAATTCAACGGTTTTAGCACCAAGTGCTTTAAGTATTATGTCAATTTTCTCAGGATTTTCTGGATGGTCAAATTGCATTATTTTACTAGGCCTTATAAGGTGGCATCCATAGTGAACAGCAAGATTTAAATCGTCTAAGGGTTTTATTAGCAATTTTTTGATTTTCTCAAGCCATTCTGGTTGGCTAAATAATTCAACAAAATGATACACTTTTGTTTTACCAGTGTAGTTGTAGCCAATTTTTTGTAATATTCCATTTATTTTTCCCAGATATTCTTCATCTTCTTCTAGTAAAACGCTTACAGTTTT
>JAUWZT010000205.1 GCA_030615145.1 Promethearchaeota archaeon
TTATAACATACTTCAGAGTTTAGCATAGTATATAAGGCAAGTTGAGAACTTTCATTAATATAATCGTAATTTGTAATTTCAATGTCTATCTTTACTTGAGTTGGTGTAATTAAAGTGTCATTGACAACTACAAATTCTTCAGCAAAGTACATATGAGTAGCAAAAACACCATCAGTAGAATTTATTAAAATGTAATGTAGAGTGCTGCTATTCGAAATATTATATGCTGTATAAACCAAAGGCTGAGAAATTTTTATCCCATAATCTCCAATAAATTTATCAACTTCATGGTCATAAACATCATTATCATTAAGATCTATATATTCAATGATTCCTCGAAATAAAATTCCAAATTCTAATTCAAATTCAGATTCCAGTTTGGATTCGATATTCGATCTATATCTGATTTCTATACTAATTCCTCCTTCATTATATCCAATATTAAATTCTATCTCATCTTTCTTTATATCGCTTCTTTTAATTGATTTAATTTGAGCTTCATTTTCTGTAATCGATATTTCTATGTCGCGTTTATTAATTTCTTCGAAATTATCATCTATACCATCATTGTCATCATCACCAGAAGCGATAACAAATCCATAATTTAAACTTAAAAATAAAAAGCCTATCAGAAAAAAACCAATCAAATAATATTTATTTTTTATTTTCATAATCTCACAATATTTTCTATTTTATAATGATTTTGATTTATATCCTTGGTACAATTTTCTTTAAATTATTTTTTCATAAATTCATTTCAGTCAATTAAATTTGATAAAATTTTACAGGTTTCAAGCTAAATATTTCATAAATTTGACTTATTTAACATTAATTTATTTTATTTTATTTTATTTTAATTATTTTTAAAATTCTTAAATTAAATATAAAAAAAAAATTAACAATTTTTAAAGGATTCTTGATTATCATATAATTCTGCGTTTTCTAAGGATTACAATAGCGATAATAGATACTCCAATAACTGAGATGACAGTTCCTGTGAGGATATATGGTAATATTGAGGGTGGTAATTGTTCAATAAGACCAACATATGAAATTCCGATTTTAGGATCATGATAAATATGATTACCTCGTGGATAATTTATAAATAACCTCTGTCTACATTGACCTTCTTCTTTATCTAAGATACTTGTTAATACATCCATTTCAACCCCATCAATAATAGCGGTTTCTTTCCAACTAAAAATTCCTAAATAAGCACCACTTTTAGTGGAAACTTCTTTTTCTTCGGTGGCATATCCATTTTTCTCATCTTCAGTTTCTTCTTTCTCCTCATAGTATTCTTCAGCTCTCAATTTTGTATATAGAGCTAGTTGAGAACTATCATCATTATAGTTGTAATTTGTAATTTCAATGTCTATCTTTACTTGAGTTGGCGTAATTAAGGTGTCATTGACAACAACAAATTCTTCTACAAAGTAAATGTGAGTAGCAAAAACACCATCAGTAGTATTAAGCAAAACATAATGTAAAGTGTTGTTATTTGAAATATTTAGCGGTGTGTAAACAATAGGCTGGAAAGAATTTATCCCATAATCTTCAATAAATTGATCAATTTCATGGTCATAAACACCATTATCATTCAGATCAACAAATTCATAGAGTCCGCGAAATATTACTTCACATTCTAACTCATATATTATTGATTCGTCGTATTCAGAACATTCAATATTATTTTCAGATTCTTTATCTCCATCAGATTCAACTTCTTCTTCGCAATCCACGTTATCGGATTCATTTATAATTCTAAATAAAACTTGTATAGCTATACCATCATCACATTTTACCCTCGAATATATTATCTCTTTCAAACCATCGTGTCGTAGAATAGATACCATTTTAACGACATTTTCCTCAATCCAAATTTCTACTTCTCTTTTATTTTCTTCTTCGAATTCATCATCTATACCATCTTTATCATCATCTTTACAGTCATCTTCACCTTCATCTTTACCATCATCATCACCATCATCACCATCACCATCTATACCATATTTGGCATCATCCGTAGCCAAAGCAAAACCGAAACTCATGTTCAGTAGTAGAATCCCTATTAGAAAAAATCCTATCAAAAAACATTTCCTATTCATATTAATGCCTTATAATAATTATTTTAGCTATAATTGCCTTATACTTATAATTCCAAGGTCATTATTTAAACTGAAATGGTAAATTTTTGAAGTATAATATTGAAAAAAAGAGATTTCAATTATATTCTTGTTCTGCTATTATAAATGGGAATATAATCTTTTCCAAGTCTTTATATAGGTAATTAATTTCTATTGGATGCTAATAAAAAACTCTTAGATTCTCAAATGGTCACTCTCATAGAAAAGTAGGAAAAAAAATATTTTTGATGTATTTCTTAGGTTTTAAAATTATGCTGATTATATTTATAAAATCTATACACAATTTCAATTAATAAAAATTGGACTAAAAATCATTTTTTAACTGTTAATGTTGTTTTACTATTGTATAATTTAAATTCGAATTATTATTAACGTGAAAAATTTATGTCTGACACCAATTTTAATTATTGTCCCAATTGTGGTAAGAAAATACAAAAATTTACTAGCAGAAAGGTTAATTTTTGTTGTTATTGTGGGCGAGAATTAAAAAAAAAGAAGATAAATTTACACGATAAAATACAATGCACAATTTGTCACGAATTTATCTGGCAGGGAAGAAGTCGAACTATTAAGTGTTCTTTCTGCGGTAGCCAATACCATTATTCGTGTGTATCGCCTTGGTTAACGAAGTATAACTCGTGTCCTATGTGCCAAAATGTATTCTTAAATCCAACTTTAACTTTTTCGGAAAAACATAGGTATAGGTAAAAACGAATAAAAAAATTTTATTGAGAAAGTTAACGAAAGCGATAAATCCTTTTACGCAGAGGACAATTGTACAGGTTGCGGTATATGTGAAAATGTGTGTCCTGTTAATAGTATAGTTCTTACAGAAGGTTTACCACAATGGCAACATAAATGTCAGCAATGTTTAGCGTGTATTAATTTTTGTCCTGAGAAAGCAATTCAATTTGGTAATAAATCTTTAGAAACAGGAAGATACCACCATCCTGGAATTACAGTTCAAGATATAATGAACCAGAAAAAATAAAAAAAAATGGCAAGAATTTTCTAGTCAAAAAGAATTAATTATTATTCAGATTTAATTACATTGGTTGGGTTGGGATTAAGTCATTTAAAATTGCATTACAGTCATCTTGGAATTCATCTCTAAGATATTCGCAGACAACCCAAGCTTGTTTAAAGGTCCCATTTCCCCAAGGTATCTCGTCTTCATCAGTTTTTAAAGCCGTTAATTTTGGTTTGATGTCGTGAAGCATTTTATTGTATGCTTCCTCGAAAAATCCTTGCGATATTAAATATTTTAATGAAGTTAATTTATTAATCATTGTATTTTTTCTATTTTGGGCGGGTTTTCTCCAACACTCGTCAGGTGAATTACTAATTTTTTCAATTAGTTCATCTATTAAAGAAATTACATCTGGTTCTACCGTATCTGGTCCTACCGCATCTGGTTCTACCGTATCTGGTCCTACCACATCTGGTTCTACCGTATCTGGTCCTACCGCATCTGGTTCTACCGCATCTGGTGGTTGGATTTCAACAATATTATCGATATTCACATCTTCAACCGTTTTATCTTCAAGTACATTATTGATAACATAATTTCCATTAGCTGAACAAAAAGTCACTATTAATACGGCTAAAAGTGTTGTTTGAAAATAAATTAACTTCCTATTGTTTAAGATATTTTTTTTCATTTCAAAATCTCCAATATCATAACTGGATTATGAAAAGGTAATGTTGATCGAATATTTAATAATTTTCCTTTTTTTAAATATTAAAAAGAACAGATTATTAAGCTTATAATATTTTGACGATTGAAAATCTTGAATGGATTAACATTTTAGTGTTGTCAAATATTCATATTTTTTTTAATGTTATTAAGGATCTCACAAATTATCTGTTAAAGATTTTGATAGTACAAGCAATCTTCAGATATGGGGCAAAGCTCGCATTTAGGGTTGTTTTTCGAGCAGATTTTGTTTCCAAAATCAAGAATCGCCCAATACATATGTTTACAACCCGTCTTAGGCAATACCCTATCTAAATTCGCGTTAATAACATCAATTTTTACTTTTGAGTTTGAAGATTCGAACGCTCTCGAAACAAACCTTTTAATATTTACATCAAGAAAAAAGGTTCGTTTGTCCAATCCAAAACATAAAAATGCGTTGCTTACATAATCGGCAATTCCGTTGATTTTTTTTAGTATTTCAGGATCGCGAGGGATTTCTCCGTTATATTCCGTTAATACCATTGCACTTAAGTCTTTCAAAATTTTGGCGCGTTTGTTGGATAGCCCTAAAATTTCTATATCTGATTGTAGCTGACTAACATCAGCCTTTAAAATTTCAGCGAAGCCTTTATATTTTGCAAAAAAATCGTCATACATATTAGAAACGTTTATAGCTATAGTTTTCTGTAGTAAAATTTCGGTAATCAATATTTGATATAGGTTTTTTGATTTTCTCCAAGGGTAATCGCGTTTGTTTTCGTTGTACCAATCTAATATTTTATTTCTAATTGAGATATAGTTATCTTCTTTATCCATTTCTTATCTGTTTTTAAACTTAGTTATGAATTCTATAAATTTTCAACTTATCGTTATAGTTATTAATTAAATATTAATTAGATTTTATTCTTATTGTAGATTTTTTCATATAGTACTGATTCTTTTATTATTAAAATGTCGGAGAAAAAGAATTTCATAATAGATCTGTTCAGTGGAGCTGGTGGTTTATCGCTAGGTTTTGAAATGGCAAATTTCCGCATTGGATTAGCGATAGAATTAGAAGAGAATTATTATAATGCTTATAAATTAAATCATCCCGAAACTTTATGCTTAAATAGAGACATAACGGAATTAGATTGCGGAGAAATATTAGATAAATTCGTTAAGAACATAGAAATTAGCGGGATTATCGGAGGGCCCCCTTGTATGGGATTTTCTACTGTAGGAAACAGAAGACCAGACGATCCTCGAAATACGTTAATTTATTATTTCATTCAATGGGTTAATTACTTTAAACCACAATTTTTCGTTATGGAAAATGTTCCTGGAATTTTATCGATGTCTAAAGGAAAGGTAGTAGAAAAAGTTATTGAGCTGTATAGCGATATAGGTTATTCATGTAAAATGGAAGTGTTATTAGCGGCAGATTATGGCGTTCCACAATTAAGACGAAGGGTGTTTTTCATAGGAACTCCAGAGGATTCGGGCTTATCGTTTAAAATTCAAAAAACAAATAGAAAGGACGGTAACCAGAACAATCCTTGCGAGAAGGAAGCTCTACCTTCTTATTTAACGGTAAAGGACGCGATTTCCGATATTCTTGACATAAAACCTTTTGTTAAAAAACGTACAGAAAATTTAGTTAAGGAATATTCACATCCACCAAAAACGCAATTTCAAGAATATTTAAGGAAAGAGTCGGATAAGTTATACGATCATTTTGCCCCAAATCACAGCGAATTAGTAATGAAAAGGATTTCTCACATTAATCAAGGCGAGAACCATATTTCTTTGCCGAAGGAGTACCAACTTAAAGGAGGGTACCCCAATATATACGGTAGACTTCATTTAAATAATCCTGCAGATACTATTACGGGAAATTGTGGTTGCGTTAGCGCCCCAGGTAGATTTATCCATCCTACACAGAATAGAGCGATCTCCATTAGAGAAGCCGCGCGATTGCAATCGTTTCCAGACAAGTATAGGTTTTGCGGAAATATGAGCGATAAATATAGGCAAGTAGGAAACGCAGTTCCTCCATTAATGGCTCATGCAGTAGCTAAATCAATCATGTAACTTTGAAGAATATGTAACTTTTCAAAATAAATGAAACTATTTCAAAAAAGATGAAACAACTAGTACATGTCTAGTATATACTTAGGGATATTTATCAAAGGATTTTTTTAAGGAAGAGAGGTTTCCGATGGAGTCTGGGAGGTAAGTAATGCTGGGCTCCACATACAGAAATTAAACAATATTAGCTTCTTTTAC
>JAUWZT010000033.1 GCA_030615145.1 Promethearchaeota archaeon
AAAATTTTTATTCAAAAGTTTTAACTATTTTTTAATAATTTATTTATTTATTTAAACATTGATTTACCAAAAAGGAGAAATTGGGAAATATTGTCAGTTGACACAAAAAAGTTAGCGGCTTTGCTCCAATGGTATAAACAAAGCCTTGGTAATGAATTAATCGCAGTTTTAGTGGTAAATAGAGACGGGTTGGTTATGGATTCTTTAATAGGTTCTTCAGAAAAATCGCTAGATGAAGAAATTATTAGTGGTGTAAGCGGCTTAGTAGAACCTGTATTAACTAGAATTACGGAAGAATTCAGTTCAGGATCCTTTGGAACGGGAACTTTTGATACCGAAGATTATAGATTCATTTTTTGTGAAGCTGGACCTGAAGCTATTCTTGTTACGGTTTTAGATGCAATCGCGGGCGTAGATCCCGTTTTTCCTTACGCTTATTTAGCATCTGAAAAGATTGCTCGAATTTTCGACGGAAGAACCGTAAGTCCCGTTATTCCAAAGTTAATTTCTGAACAAGATGTAAAGCACATCCAACGAAAAGTGGATAAACTTCAAAAAATTAATATAAAATCTGGAGAATACGCTTTTAAATTAATCCTTGGTGGAGATGGCGCAGTTGGCAAAACAAGCATGGTACACAGATATGTTGAAGATAATTTTGCCACTGATTATAAATCTACGATAGGTACTTCAATTATGAAAAAGAAATGTTCATTTGAAGGGCTTGAAAGTAGTGTGAGGTTTGTAATATGGGATTTAGCAGGGCAAGCTCAATTTAAACGCGTTAGACAAATGTACTTAGCTAATGCAGAAACAGGAATTTTAGTTTATGATGTAACAAATCGAATATCTTTTGAAAATGTCAACAAAAATTGGTACAATGAAATTAAGAAGGCGTCTCCTAACATTTCGCTTATTTTAGTAGGAAATAAAATAGATTTAGAAAATGAGAGAGTGGTTTCTACTGAAGAGGGGGAATCATTAGCGCAAGAATTAAAGTTATCGTACATAGAAACATCTGCTAAAACTGGAGAAAACATAAATGATGCTTTCAAAATGCTTGCTTTACAAATAATAAAAAAGTTTATAGTAACGGAGGATGTATAAATAGAGCCTCTGGGGGGAATTGAACCCCCGATCTACAGATTACGAATCTTTAGCATGTAATTCTAAATGGCATTAAATGTTGCTCTACCGCTAAGCCACAGAGGCGTAAGATTTAATTTATTTAAAATTACTATATTGAAATTTCCTTTTAAAAAAAAATTTTTCATTTTAATAAAATTCTTTTTAATATGAATATTTTAAAATGTGTTTTAATTCTAATCTTTCTTCATTAACGCTTTATCCACAGATGAACCAAGTTTTTTCAAGGTTTCTCTAATATCGACCTTTTTAATCTTCCACTTCATTGGTTCTATGGTAATTATGAAGTTTTTCACATCCTTTTTTGCTCGAATAAGAGTTTGATATCCTTTTAACAATTTTCCTGTTTTTTTCGAAATTGTTTTTGACATAGTTATTTTACCACAAGATATTCCTAAAGAGCGACACATCTCTTTAAAATCCTTAATTAGGGGTAATGACGCATTTCTAAAACCAATACCTATAGATTTGTTTTTTTTATCAACATAAATTGTACCATCTGTATCAACTAACCCCTTTAAACCTCTAATTACTAGCGGACTATATTTAAATATCCACTCTTCCTTATTGCGTTCAATCCATTCTTGATCCTTTTTAATCCATTGAGGAACGCATACTTGGTTTTGTACTTTGTCTCCTGTCATTAATCCTAATCGTTTTAATGTCTCTATCAAACCATCTCCATATAATTTAATGTCGACTGATTTAGAATTCTTTCGTGGAACCAAATCTGGAGAAATCTTAAACACCTTTTGCATCAAATTTTTTACATAATGTACATATTCGAGTTCATCCACACGATTCAAAGATATGCTTAATAAACTATTTTTGTATTTCTTTTCTCCTTTTTTATGAAGATGTCCATCCCCTAATATTATACATATTAACTCAGCAAGATCTTCATTCTTTTTTAATTTTAAAGGTTTATTTATTTTTTCTTTGGGCTCAATTATTTTATGTGGAATTCTATTTCCATACAATTCTACTAATTTTTCAAAACTATCTTGGTTCAGGGTGTATCCATGATATAAAGTATTACCAATGTAGGTTCCTATATTCTTACTTATTTTATTATTTGAAATTCCTCTATCGTTGAGTTTTGAACATATTTCACTTATTAAAGAAGGTTTTATGTAAATTCGGCCTTTTTCTTCTAAAATTTCAATTTTTTCTGCTCTGCATATTTCCCTTCCAACTAGACTTTCAAGCTTTTTTAGAGATTTCTTATTAATTCTATTTCCCCGGTAAAGAGCACCTCTGATATCAACTCCAATTTTTTCTCTTATTTGTTTTAAAGTAAAACCATTGTTTTTTAATTCGTCCCAAATTTTCTTTAAATCATCATCATCTAATTTAATTTTATCTTCATCAATTTTTTTTTTATTTTCAAGATTCTCTTCTTTTAATTCATAAATTGGTTTATAGTGTTCATCAAGATCAAGTGGTTCCCAATCATCTCCTATTTCTTGTTCAGCGGAATTAATGGGTTCCCAGTCATCTTCTAATAATTCTTTATTGCTCTCATTTTCCTCAAAGGGTTCCCAATTATCCTCTATTTCTTCTAGAAGGTTTTTTTTTAGTTCTTTCTCATCCCCTGATTTATCTCCTATATAATCAACGATTTCTTCATCATAATCCTTGTTATTCATCAACTATTTTTCTTTATCATTGTTTTTATACTCCCCTAAATCTTCTACAAGAAAATAAATTAGATGAAAAATAAAATAGTAATATCAGTGCTTAAAATATTTAAAACCTAATTAAATCATATAGAATTATAAAATTTTACCAATGAATAACAACGATTACATTAGTTCAATAGGAGAAATAACATTAATAAAAATTATAGAAGAATTAATTTTTGATAAAACTGGAAGGGAATTAATTCGAGACGATTCTTTTTTTTTTAAAATTAAAGAGGAAGATATCCTAAAAGATATCGTACTTAACTCAGACATGTTCAATGCTGCAACTGATGCTCCAGAACAAATGTCCTTTTATCAGATGGGACGAAAATCTGTTCTTATGAATATAAGTGATCTTGTTGTTAAAGGCGTAAAACCCCAAGGTGTCATTATTTCTCTAGGACTTCCTGAAAATTTAAAAGTTATAGATTTTAAATGTTTGATTGAAGGAATTATCGATTATTTAAAATTGTGGAATATTAATTATTTGGGAGGAGATATTAATAAATCTAAAGAAATAATTATAAATCCGACTGTATTTGGTTTCAAGGATCCAAAAAAAATAATTTATCGAAAAGGTTTAAAACCAGACGATTTAGTTTTAATAAACAATAAATTTGGCTTAAATGGTGTAGGATTTGATATAATTTTAAATAGAAAAGAGAAAATAGAGAATTTTCCTAAATATAGTAGAGCTATCAAAAGTGTATTAGAACCAAACGATATAGGAAAGGAGGGTATTATTTTGGCGGATAAGCAATTAGCAACAGCGAGTATTGATTCTTCTGATGGGTTATCTAAATCTTTAAAAGATTTGCTTTTGTCAAATCCTAAAATGGGGTTTGAAATTGAATTTAATGAAAATTTAATTCATCAAGATTCAATAGAATATTCAAAAGATTACAATGTCTCGTTAGAAAAATTAGTCTTTAATGGAGGAGAAGAATTTATTCATCTATTTACGACTAGACCCAAAAATCTTAAAATGGCCCAAAAATTCGTCAAATCGAGGGGTGGAAAATTGATTAAGATTGGAAAGGTAATTTCTGAGGAAAAAATCTATTTTTTAAAAGAAGGTAAAAGAATTGAATTAAAGAGTCAAGGTTATGAACATTTTAAATAATTTACCTTAATGAAAACATTCAAGGAATATAGAACAGAAACGACTACAGAAAAAGTTATAAATTATTATAGATTTTATCCATTACAATTTTACTTTAATTTTAACTTTTTAACAAGAATTAAAAGATTTGATCTTATTATTAATCTATTAGCACAGGGCCATTAGCGCAGGCAGGTAGCGCAGCAGGCTTTTAACCTGAAGGTCGTGGGTTCGATATGCTCGTTCGAAAAGATCGGGTGCGAAATTCCCACATGGCCCGCTAATATTTTACTCTTTGTAAAGGCTGAATTAAAATTTATTTATAAAAGAAAAGTTTTGCATGAAATAATTAATCGAGTATGCATTAAAGGTAAATATAAAGATAGATCGTTAAAACAAATAAGCTCTCTTACAGCTAAAAAAATGGTTGATATAGAATTTAAATTACCATCTGATGAACCCGAACAATTAATAGTTAAATCCCAAGACACTACTAACGAAGCATATGGATGTGAACCGGACAAAAGAGACATAAAAGCCCTCTTAAAATATGGTGTTATAAATTTAAATAAACCTAGTGGTCCAACAAGCCATGAAGTAGTCTCTTGGGCCCGCAAGATTTTAGGAATTGATAACGCAGGACATGGAGGGACTTTAGATCCAAAGGTTACTGGAATATTACCTTGTGCGCTTGGTAAAGCTACAAGGGTTTTGTCGGCATTATTGAATGCCGGTAAAGAATATGTAGGAGTTATGTATTTGCACACACCTGAGAAATTAAAAAAAATTGAAAAAGTATTTAAAATATTCACTGGTAAAATTTATCAAATGCCTCCTATAAAATCATCAGTAGTTCGAAAATTAAGAATAAGAGAGATATATTATGCTAAAGTGCTTGAGGTAAATAGGAATCATGTATTATTTAAGGTCGGATGCGAAGCAGGTACTTACATCCGAAAATTATGTTTTGATATAGGAGAAGCTTTATGTTCAGGAGCACATATGTTAGAATTAAGGCGAACTAGAGTAGGTAATTTTATAGAAGATAAGAGCCATGTAAATCTCCATAATCTAAAAGACGCATATTCTATATACCGTGAAGAAAGTGATGACTATTATTTGAGGAAAGTAATTTCTCCTATGGAAAAAATGGTATCACATTTACCAAAAATATATGTAAGAGATACTGCTGTTGATGCTTTATGTCATGGTGCAGATTTAGCTTCTGCAGGAACATGTTATGTAGATGCACGAATCAATAATAACAAGCAAATAGTTTACATGACGCTTAAAAAAGAATTAATTGGTTTTGGTACTGCTAAAATGAGTGCAATCAAGATTTACAAGGCAAAATCTGGAATAGTGGCTAGAACCAATAAAATATTTATGGAACGAGGTATTTATCCTCGGTGGAACGAAATAATCAAAAACAAAAAGTAAGAAAATATAAAAATATGAAGCAAAAGAACCAACATTATTCTACTCAGTTCCCAGATGTAAAAATTAAAGTTTATTCCGTTCCAGAAAGTTTAAAACAGCATTTATTTATTTTTAAAACTATCACAGGAGTTTTTTCATTTAAAAAATTAGATTTAGGAACTAAGGTTTTTATTGAGCACATGACCGTCCCAAAAAAACAGTGCGTTTTACTCGATCTGGGGTGCGGGTATGGTGCGATTGGAATTGTGTTAGCATATATATCACCTCAAAGCACTATTTATCTAATTGATATAAATAAAAGAGCAATCTGGTGCACTAGGGAAAATATAAAATATAATTTATTGGATAGGACAAACAAAGTTATTACTTTATCAGGTAACTATTTTAAACCTATAAAAAATAAAAACATAAAGTTTGATGGAATTTATATGAATCCACCTTTACGCAATGGTAGAAGAGAATTTCTCAAGTTATGTGAAGAGGTTCCTTATTTTTTAAAGCCAAAAGGACTATTTCAATTCGTGATTAAAAAAAAAATGGGCGCAGAATACGTATTAAAATACATAAATAGCAATTTTTCAAATATATTCGATATAAAGATAATTTGTAAGAGATCTGGATACTGGGTTTTTAATCTAACTTTATTAGATTAGAGTAATAATTTTGATTTTCTTATAATAAAATTCAAGAAAATTATTTAGTAAAAATAGAAAATTTTTTTACAAATAGAATATTCTTTTAAAAATATAGTAAGGAAAGAGGATTTTTTTTGACTAAAAAAAGAAAGATAGATGTTCTACTTCATGAGCTGGTTCCCAAACATTATCTTTTAACAAAAGAAGAATCGCAAAATTTGTTAGAAAAATATAAAATACATATTTCTGATTTACCTCAAATGTTTGAAAAAGATCCAGTAGCAATTGCGATTGGTGCAAAAGAAGGTGATATTGTTAAGATTGTTCGAGATTCTCGTACAACAGTAAAATTCATAAATTATTATCGTTATGTCAAAAAAGAAAAAGTGTAATTAATCTCTTTTATTGAAATTAATATTAAATTGGTTAGGTAAAAATTGAGTGCTGAAAGATTATCTAATAACGATAAATGGGTCGTTTTAAAAAGCTTATTTGATGAGAAGGGTCTAGTGCGTCAACATCTCGATTCTTATAATATTTTTATTGAAGATGAAATGCAAAGTATAGTAGATGAATCGAATGAAGTAGTACCTGATATTCCCGGCTTCAAAATAAGTTTTGGGAAAATTAAGGTGGGGGTGCCTAAAGTCAGGGAAGCTGATGGTGCCACGATGGAAATCACACCTATTGAGGCTAGAATTCGAGAATTAAGTTATGCTGCGGATATTATATTAGAAATGACTCCCATAACTATTGATGAACGAACTCAAAGGGAGGAAGCGGAAGAGACACTTGATATATATATTGGTAAAATACCTATAATGCTAAAAAGTTGTCGTTGCCCTTTGGAAAACTTAACAGAACAAGAGTTAATTAACCGAGGAGAAGACCCACTTGATCCCGGTGGATATTTTATAATAAATGGGACTGAGCGCGTACTGGTAACGCAAGAAGATTTAGCTCCCAATAGAATTTTAGCGGAAGAGGCAAGTAGAAGTTCAAGTGCTACACATCAAGCAAAAGTATTTTCTACGAGAAGTGGTTTTCGGGCACCTGTAACTATCGAAAGAAAGAAAGACGGAAATTTAAGAGTCTCGTTTCCTTCTGTTCCAGGCAAAATTCCGCTTGCGATCTTAATGCGTGCCTTAGGGTTACACTCTGATAGAGAAATTTTTGAAGCTATTTCAGAAAATGATGATATTCAGAAAGAATTGATTCCAGTTATAGATGTTGCTTCGGAAATCCAGGTATTAAAAGATCCTGAAAAATCTCAACAAAATGCTTTAGATTATATAGGAAAGAGAGTCGCAATTGGGCAAACAAAGGATTACCGAATTAGAAGAGCGCTTCAAGTTTTAGATAGATACCTTTTACCTCATATTGGAAATGCGGAAGAGGATCGAATAAAGAAAGCTTATTATTTAGGTCAAATGGCTCAAAAAGTTATGGAACTCGCCTTAAAATTTCGTGAGTCTGATGATAAAGATCATTATGCCAATAAAAGATTGAAATTAGCTGGTGAATTATTTACATCCCTATTTAGAGTTGCGTTTTTAAATCTTGTAAAAGATATAAAGTACCAACTAGAACGTACCGCTGTTCGAGGGAGAGCTCCTAATATCAAAACTGCTGTGAGAGCAGATGTAATTACTGAAAGGATAAGACATGCTTTAGCAACAGGCAACTGGGTTGGAGGTAAAGCTGGCGTTAGTCAATTGTTGAATAGGACAAATCATGTTGGTACATTAAGTCATTTAAGGAGAGTAATATCGCCATTAAGTAGAAGTCAACCGCATTTTGAAGCGAGAGATTTACATCCCACCCAATGGGGTAAGATTTGCCCAGCAGAAACTCCAGAGGGGCCAAATTGTGGTTTGGTTAAAAATCTTGGATTAGCTTCTATTATTTCTATTGGCGCCGATGAGAGAATTATTGAAAACATATTAATAGATTTAGGAGTAATTCCAATTAATGAAGTAAAAAGAATAAAAGGGGAAAAGGTAAATGTATTTCTTAATGGCAAATTAGTTGGTATTCATCAAAAATATAATCCCTTTTTAAATCAACTTAGAGAGAAGAGACGTAAAGGCGAGATTGGTCAACATGTGAATATTGGATATTATAACGATTCTAAAGAGATTCAAATAAATTGTGATGCAGGGAGAGCGACTAGACCATTATTTATAATTAAGAACAAACAAATCCTCATTACGAAAGAAGATGTAGAGAAAATTAAACAAGGTAAGTATGCGTGGACAGATTTGATTCAGAAAGGCGTTATTGAATATCTAGACGCAGAAGAAGAAGAGAATGCTTATATTGCTATGTTTGAAGAAGATATTACGGCTGAACATACACATTTAGAAACTTCTCCTGCTGCTATTTTAGGAATATGCGCTTCGATAATCCCATTTCCAGAACATAATCAATCTCCACGAAATACATACGAAGCGGGAATGGTAAAACAAGCGTTAGGACTATTTGCTGCAAATATGCATTTAAAACTTGATACACGTGGTCATACGCTTCATTATCCACAACAACCATTAGTTATAACGAGCCCAATGAAGATAATTGGAATTAATCGCCGACCAGCGGGACAAAACTTTATAGTTGGCATGATGAGTTTTGAAGGCTATAATATTGAAGATGCAATTATTATAAACAAATCTTCAATAGAACGCGGTCTCGCACGCAGTCATTTCTTCAGAACTTATGATGCCGAAGAAAGGAAATATCCCGGAGGAGAATTGGATAAATTCGAAATACCAGAAAGAGGCGTTAGGGGTTTCAAATCCGCTGAATCTTATCGATTATTATCTGAAGAAGATGGGATTATCGAACCTGAAACCACTGTAAATGGGGGCGATGTTTTAATAGGACGCACATCTCCTCCACGATTTATTAAATCTTACGAAGAATTTGAATTGATGCAACCAAATAGAAGAGAAACTTCAAAAAATATGCGTCACAATGAGAAAGGAATTGTAGATACCGTAATTATTTCTGAAACTGTTGATGGTAATAAATTAGTTAAAATTAAAGTGAGAGACTTACGTATTCCTGAATTAGGAGATAAATTCTCTTCACGACATGGACAGAAGGGGGTACTGGGATTAGTCCAGCCGGCTGAGGACATGCCTTTCACTTCAAATGGCGTAATTCCAGATATAATTGTAAACCCTCATGCCATGCCATCAAGAATGACCTTAGGACAGCTCTTTGAAGGAATTAGTGGTAAAATTGCGTGTACAACCGGAGAATTAGGTGATGCAACAGCGTTCGAATGGAAAGATATCACGAAACTTCAAGATCAATTAGTAGAAGCAGGATTTGAATTTAATGGAAGAGAAGTAATGTATAACGGAATTACAGGAGAAAAATATGAGGCAGGAATTTATTGTGCCCCAATTTATTACCAAAAATTGTATCATCTTGTTGCAGACAAACTTCACGCAAGAGCAAGAGGTCCGGTTCAAATTCTAACTAGACAACCAACAGAAGGAAGAGCAAGAGAAGGGGGTTTACGATTCGGCGAGATGGAACGAGATTGTTTAGTGGGTCATGGGTCCGCTTTATTATTAAAGGAAAGATTGCTTGATGAGTCTGATAGAACTGTAATTTTAGTTTGTGAGAAATGTGGGCTTTTAGCAGTTTACGATCGAAACAAAGATAAAAGATATTGTCCTATATGTGGACAAGGAACTGTAATATCAAAAGTAGTATGTTCTTATGCTTTTAAACTGCTACTCCAAGAAATGATGAGTTTAGGACTTGCGCCACGTCTAAAATTAAAAGAAAAAATTTAAGCAAATTATCTCATTTTTACTCTATTTACTATAATTTATCAATTAAATAACCAAACTTCAATTATAATTGTAAAATAAAAAAAAATAGATTTAAAGACCAAATCCTAGGAAATTATAAAGTTCTGGTATCATAGTATAGAGAAGAAACAAGAAAAACAATGTTAGTAAAGATATCCATACAGCTTGATCCCAAGAAAGGTCGATTAAAAATTTTGTTAAAATCAAAATAATTAGAAATCCAATGATAGGCGTTAATTGAGTTAAATGGTTTCGGCCACTAAAATCTATTAAATCACCAATTTCTTCTAATACATTATTTACTGCTCCCAGAATTATTGGTATTATTAAGACGCATAAAAAAGCTAAGAGAATAATAAAAAATTTTTTATCAGAAGCTTTAGTTTTAGAATTAATAAGCAAAACCGAGATGTAAATGATTAAAGCGACAAGTACAGTTGCTAGTATTAGCCACAAAATAAAGAATAAAGTGCTTTCTCCTTGAAATAACATTTTCAAAACTCCAATTTAATTTTTAAGTTTGTTTAAATAATAATTTATAAGAAAAAAATTCTCCTTCTTTTATAAATGTTGATCATATTTATTATTGATTAACATTGAGATTGAACTAATTTTGAAATTAGTAATATTATAAGGATTTATGGATAATTATACAAAGTTGAAAAAAATTAAAATTAGGTGCTTTTGTTAATGGATTAATTATATACCAAACGATATAAGGAAGAAATGGAACGCGAAACCTAGAAATACGGCTGCAAAGGTTGTTGAAAGGATCGAGAGTTTAATTGATAATTCCCTTCCATATCTTGTATAAACTATTAAAATCGTTAAACTAATCAATCCAACTATCAGAAAAATCCACGCTAATATCCAAATAGTTAATGAAGGAACTTGAAAATCATTAATTTGAAGGAATGTAAACAACATCAATAATCGCTAAATTTTTTTATGATTTAAATTATATGTTATCTTTTATTTTTTTTTAACTTTATTAATGTTCTCAAGATTAGCATCTTTTGACTTAATTTTAGTCACTTCTTATTAAATAAATTAAAATTTAAAGTTATATTCTATTAATATTATCATTATTTAGATCTATTTTATTAAAAGAAAATTAATGAGATAAAAATGCATTTCTTAAGTAGATTAATTGAAAAACCAATTTTAAAGGATCCTGCAAAAAATCATATGAACATTCATAGACATTTCTACAGGTATTCTAAAGGAGATTTTATTGGTCCCGCATTAAAAATCACTAAAACTAAAGCAAAAATAACTCTGAAAGGAACTCATGAATATGAAGATTTAATTTCAGAAATTGTCGTTAAAACAATTTCGGAGCCAGAAAAAAGTTTTGAAGTAAAAGGAAAACTAATTACTGGCATGGATTTATCAGAGACCATCACGGATTTAGGGTTAAATTGGATTTTAAAAAAATCTACGGGTAAAACAAAGAATTACAAAGCAGAAATTGTCGATCAAATTAACAAAAATCAGTTACTCCAAGCAATTGAGGTATTTCGAGAAAATAGTTATTTGTTACTCTCCTTTATTATTAACACAACCATTAAAGTCACAACCAAAAAAAACATACCGCAGCCATCTAAAAAAAAGGCTGAAGATGATGATTTAAGTAAAAGAATTCAGTTTTGCACTGGAACTATGAGTAATACAGATGCAAATATTAAGATGATTTTAGATTCAGTTGCTTCTGATTTTAAAACGGACATTCCTAATAACTGGAAAACTATTATTTTGCTCAATAACTACAACATAACTGAGATTGTGATTCCAAAAGACATCAAGGACTCTCGCTTACTAAGGATTATGGCTATTAGGAAAGGGAAAATGTATCGATCAATTAATATAGATGGCGAACTAATAGAAAAACAGTATTCAATCTTTGTTTAGTTTTTTTGAAGTTAAATTCCATCATTTAAAAATTCAAAAAATTTAATTTTTAAAAAGGTTTATGTAATTATTAATAGAAAAAATATGGAATATTACGTACTATGAAGGAATTAAATCCTTTGTTAAGATCGTTTTTATATATAATAGGTGGAGATATTGCCACAGAAGTAGGAATTCAATTATTGAACTCTGAAAACGAAGATATAACTGATGAAGATATAACAGAAAATATTAAAGAACGAATTAAAAGTGGAGATTATAAAATAGATATTGACCCAAATGATACTGTTATTTTAAAATTAAATACAGTAAGAAAAACTTTATATGTATTATATAGTGCAAAATTAGCTCAATTTAGGAGAATACGTGATAAGTCTACAGGTTGGTTTATATATTACTGGTGGCATCAATTTGATTTGCTGGAAGAAATCTTAATGGAAAAAAAGAGATTAATAGAAAGAAAGTTAAGAGAAAGGTTAGAATTTGAAGAAAATAACTATTTTTTTATATGTAAGAATTGTCGAGATTCAAATATTAAATATAATTTTGACACGGCATTTGAATTGAATTTTAGATGTCCAAATTGTGGAGATCCATTAGAAGCTCAAGATAATCAAAATTTTATTCAGTTTTTAAAAGAAAAAATAGTTTCAATTGAAAATGCTGATTTATCAATTGACTCAGAAATTTAATTATTTCTTAAAAGTGCACCAAAAATGAATACCGGCTAATGAAAATTATCTAAATTTCCAAGGCGTTTAAAAGTTAATCTTTCTTTTTTGTAATAAAAGCAATATCACCAAGAGAGGCCCCGTGAGATTTTTTCATATATTTGCTTTGTTTGGCACTTGGTTCAATTTCATCTATTTTTTTAAGAAGCGTAATATTGTAGACTTTTTCTATTTTTTTTGCCAATTTTATAGTTGGTTCAACTTTTCCAGCTTCAATTCTTCTTAGTAAAGAAGGTTTCTCGTTTAATTTTTGTGCAAATTGATCTTGATTAAATCCACGGGAATTTCGAGCATTTCTAATTCTTTTCGCGTAATCATGAACGATTTCAATATTTTCATCGCCATCTCTTTTAGGCACAAATTTTTTCACTGGGCTCTTTAGTTTAACATATGTCTGCTGTTGAGGATAGGATCTTTTAGGTTCATTCCTGATTTTTTTGCCATATTGGGCACAACTTTGACACACAGTAATTTTTGCTTCTTCTATTAAAACTTTTTGTCCTTTTCCCCATATTTTACCTCCACATATGGGGCATTCCTTATCAAATTGATTCGATGCTTTTTTTGACATAATTCAATCTTATATACAATAATTTCTAAGGAAAAGTACTATATATAATGAATTGGATGTAGAACTCTTAAAATTTTCTGTTTAAAGCTAAAAATCGTTATAAAATATAACCTATAAATTTTTTAGAAATCGATAATTTTATCATATTAGTGTATTACCTTAAATTTAAATGAATAAAATGTTATTAATAAATTAGAAAATTTTCTTGAAATTTAAATAAATAAAAGATGGGGTATTTTCTTTTTGACAACAACTAAAGAAAGAAGAAAAAAGGAAGAAACTAAAGATGAAGAGTATTTAATTACTTATACAAGGCACTTAGAAAAGAGATTAAGAAATTTAGAGACTGAAAAACAGTTGTTAGATGCTGAACGTCTAAGATTGGAACAAGAACTACATAGTTTAAGAAATGAAATTGATCGGTTAAGAGAACCTCCTTTAGTATCTGCTACTGTAATTGACATGTTAGATGAAACGGGTAAAGTTATTGTAAAAAGCTCTACTGGCCCTAGCTTCGTTGTTAACCCTAGTAGGAAGGTTAAAAACGAAAATCTATCTCCAGGAATGAGAGTCGCTTTAAACCAGAGAACTTTCGCAATAATGGAAATCTTACCAACAAAATTAGATCCTTTTGTAAAAGGAATGGAAGTTATCGATGCAATTCCCAATATTACTTACGAAGATGTCGGTGGTTTAGATGAACAAATATTAGAAGTAAGAGAAACTGTTGAATTACCTCTGTTAAAACCAGAATTGTTTAAAAGAATAGGGATTGATCCGCCTAACGGCGTTTTACTTTTTGGACCTCCAGGGACCGGTAAAACATTAGTTGCGAAAGCGGTTGCCCATGAAACAAACGCTACATTCATTAGAATAATAGGATCGGAGTTAGTTCAAAAGTTTATTGGTGAAGGTGCTCGTTTGGTCAGAGAAATATTTAATTTAGCAAAACAAAAAGCCCCCACTATATTATTTATAGATGAATTAGATGCTATCGGGTCTCAAAGATTAAAAATTGCTACATCTGGCGATAGAGAAGTACAAAGGACTTTAATGCAATTATTAAGTGAATTAGATGGATTTGAAGAAAGAGGAGATGTAAAAATAATTGGCGCAACAAATAGAATTGATATTTTAGATCCGGCTTTATTAAGACCAGGTAGATTTGACAGAATGATTGATTTTCCAATCCCAGATGGGGAAGCTAGAACTTCAATCTTTAAAATTCACACAAGAAATTTACGTATTGATGGAGTATTAAACTTTAAAAAGTTGGTTGAGTTAACTGAAGGAGCGACGGGAGCAGACATAAAAGCAATCTGCACTGAAGCTGGAATGTTTGCAATAAGAAAAGAAGCTGACGCAATTATTAAAGACGATTTTATTGAAGCAATAAATAAAGTCATGAATAAAATGAAAGATAAAGCTATTGAATCTAAGTTATACTCTTAATCTTCCTTTTTACAAACATATTAAATATTTATAACTTTATTTTTATGTAAATAGTTGCAGTAATTTAATATGGAAAACAAACAATTCTTTGCTTTAAGAAAAGTAAAGGCTATTTCTGATTACCAATTTGGACAAACAATAACAAATATTCTATTTGAAAATGATAATGATATCCATATTGAGTTTTCTAAAAAAACGGATAAAATAAAGCATATATATTACGATGAGAAACTTTTGTTAAATTTGAGACCGACTAATGGATTCTTAACGTTAAGTTTATTTGCAGCTAATAAAATAATTAAAAACATTTCAACACCGAAATTGAGAGCAGTCGTGTTGAATGATATATCTGATTTTATTAGAAAAGGTCGTAACGTATTTTGTAAACATGTTTTGGATATAGATGATAATTTAAGACCTTTAGATGAGATTATTGTTGTAAATCAAAAGAATAACCTTTTAGCAATTGGAAGACTAGCTATCCCCATTCCTTATGTTCGAAGTTTTAAAACTGGAATCGCAATAAAAGTTCGGAAAGGAATCGATAAATCAAAATTATAAGCCTTAATAAATTTTAACAATATATAGTTAGGAGTTAATGAGAAAAAAATGGTAAAATTACCAAAAGAGATGCAAAAAAGAGAAAACAGCAAACCTAAGCGCCCTCAAGCAAAAAAAAAGAGAGAGGGGCAACAGTTTGCTTCAAGACAAATGCGTCGCCGAATGCAACAGCAAGGGGTTGAAATGGATCAAATTAATGCTACTCGAGTAATAATAGAAGGAGTAGAAAAAACACTCATAATTGATCAACCAGAAGTTGTTTTAATGAAGCAAATGGGACAAGAAATCTATCAAGTAATTGGTGAAGCACAAGAATATTCTCCAGGGGACGTTTTAATTGGAGAAAAGGAAGATGTTGAGACTACGGAACTTGTTGAAGAATCCGAAACAAAACCAAATATTACTGAAAATGATATTATGCTAGTAGCAGCTCAAGCAAATGTCAATAAAGAAGAGGCGAACGCAGCATTAATTGATAGTGAAGGAGATATAGCAAAAGCTATTTTATTTCTGAAAAATAGACCTTAATTTACTATCAAATAAAATTAGCAAAAAAAAAGAATTAAGAATCATAAACCATTCACTATTTTATAAACAATTTGGTAAGATTGATATGTCAAAAGTAAAGAAAAAACCTACTGGGCTACATGGAGGCTTATCCGAAGAAGAAGTAAAATTCGAAAAAATTTTCCAATTTTCAGGTTGGATATTTCTACTCGCTCTAATTTTATTAATGGGGGCGTTTTTTATTTTCGATTCTATATTAGGGTTAATTGAATTAGAATTAAATGCATCAACATTTACTTTAATTATTTTTTTAGGTACTAATTCTGCAATTAGTTTTGGATTAGCTACAAGAATTAAAAAAAATAGAGATCAAAAGAAGAAATTGTACTTTGATTGGTTAATGGGCGAATTTCTATTTGGCATAATTGCTATTTTTGCTGTAGCTGTTTACCAATGGTAATCATTTTTTATTACATTTCGATTTCCAACAATTTTTATTTATAATCTTCTCTTGCTGGACTAAATACATCTATAACATCCGTATCTTCCAATAGTATCGCCCCGTGTTTTTCGTTAGAATCAAAAACATAACTATCTCCTTCTTTTGCTATAAATTCTCCATTTTCAGTAATAAATTTTAATTTGCCCTTTAACACATATCCAATTTGATGTTCTTTATGTGAATGCAAGGGAATTTGTGAGCCCTTAATTAGATTAAAATAGCATAACATCATATTTTTGTTATAGGCTAAAGTTTTTCTATATATTCCGTGTAAAATTTCTACTGAATCAACAGAATTTTTACTTACGAGGTTTTTTCTCATCTAAAAAGCACTTTCAATTTGATTTCATCGATTTTTTATTTAAATATACTCATAGTCTTTAATTTTTAAATTTTATATATTCAATTGAAAATTACAAAATCAGTAAAGACGACACTAATTTATTTAAGGATAAAATAACGAGATTAAATATGGTTCTTTCGAATTTTTCTGAAAAAGCATGGAGTTTTCTGCGGTTTAATTAACTGGTGTTTTAAATTTCAAATCAAGAGTTAATAAATTAAGTTTAAATTAGAAAAAAAAATACATTTTTATATCAAAAGAGGTAAAATATAAACGATAACAAATAATTATTAAGGGTATTGTTTCAGTTCATAGTACCGACAAAAACATTTAGTTTTTAACCTGATAGTATACCTTTATCTCTTATTAGAATATTATAAATTAAAATTTGTGATGGATTTCTATGGTCTTGATTCCAGAATCTGAAACAAAAGAAGTTAATAAAGGTTTAAGAAGTGGTTTTTTAAAAAATTTATTACCAAGAGTTTCCCGAACTGAAGGTGATGTGGTCCCTTTTGATCCCCTAAAAATAAAACAGAGTATTGTTAAAGAAACAGGGTTAAACGATAAAGTCGCTGATAGCATTACTGAATTAGCGGTTAGAAGAATTATATCCTCCGGTATAATGTTTCTTTCTGGTCCGCACATTAGGGAAATTGTCTGTTCAATATTATCTGAACAACATTTTGAAGATGAACGAAAGCTATATACCAGAATAGGTATGCCGTTGATGGACTACGAAGCAATTTTAGAGAAGGGCGTGAATGAAAATGCTAATCAAGATATGAATCCTGAGAGCATCCATCATTGGGCTGCGAATAGAATATCTGATGAATATGCACTTTTAAGAATTTTAAACTCAAAAGAAGCACACGCTCATCTATATGGAGATATTCATGTACATATGCTCAGATATTTTGATTTACGGCCGTTTTGCCAAGAATGGGACCCTCGTATGATTCTTGAGCATGGACTTCCCCCTGTCGATAGTTGGGCTCATTGTAGCAAATCTGGTCCTGCAGGAAGTTTGCGAGTAGCAGTTACACATTTAGCAAAATGGTTAGGGATTATTCAAGGAGAATTTTCAGGAGGTCAAGGTTACGATTATATTACCACTTTTCTTGCTCCTTATGTACGAGGGCTTTCTCAAAAAGAAATTGAGCAATCAATGCAGTGTTTAATATTCGAAACAAATCAAATTTTTGCAGCAAGAGGCGGTCAGGTACCGTTTACATCGATTTCTTGCACTCCTACGGTTCCAGAGGGTTTATTAAATATTCCTGCTATTGGCCCTCATGGAAAAAATATTGGTATATATGGAGATTATAAAGAAGAATGTCTTAAACTTTTTGATGCTTTAACAGAAGTTTATATACAAGGAGATTATAACGGAAAACTATTTGCATTTCCAAAACATGAAGTAAAAATAAAAAAAGAGTGGCTTAAAGAATTCGAACCATCTTACCTTAAAATAATGGAAGAAGTAGCTTCGATGGGGACTCCTTATTTTCTAAATATGTGCCCAGATTGGATGCCAGACGAAATTCATAGTCAATGTTGTAGAAAATTTCTAAGTGGGAATCAAATTTTAAGTCAATGTATTGTAGATCCTGAAAAAAGGAAAAATGCTAACATATGGGAAAATTATATCACCATTGGTTCACTTCAAAGCGTTAGTCTAAATTTACCTAGATACGCATATATGTCCAACAATGAAGACGATTACATTAGGATCTTGGGTGAAAAAATGGAGCTTTCTGCTAGAATACTAAAGAAAAAATGGGATTTAATGGAAAGGCGATTAAAAACAGGGCATCTACCCTTATGTAGCGGTAAAATTAATGGTGACCCAATTTTTAAATTGCGAGAGCAAAATCTTTCAATAGGTTTTACTGGCCTGAATGAAGCCGTAAAAAGTATAAGCGGCTTTGAATTGCATGAAAATGATACGGCATATAACCTCGGAAAAAGAATATTAGAATACATGGTTGCTAAGTGTAATACCATGACAGCAAGAGATGAGATTTCCTATTCACTTTGGGAACAACCCAGCGAATCGACATCGAATAGATTAGCAAGGTTAGACCTTAAACATTTTCCTAAAAAAGCAATTCCACAATCTTCTGGTGAATCTGCTTATTATACAAATTCAAGTCATTTACGATATGATGCAGACATATCATTATCTGAAAGAATTCGAAAACAAGGAAATTTTCATCCAATTATTGAAGGTGGTGTAATTACTCATATTTGGTTAGGTGAACAGAAACCGGATATCCTTGGTCTTTGGGAACTCACGAAAAATATTTGTCTTAACACAAATACAGCTTATTTTGCATATACTACAGATTTTATTTATTGTCCTACTTGTCGTAAAATGTATCGTGGGAGTCAATTTACATGTCCTCAATGTTATTCTGAAGATGTGAAAGTATATTCAAGAGTTACGGGATATTACAGTGAAGTAAATAGATATAATTTAGGAAAAAGAGCGGAATGGGAAGCAAGAAAACGAGAAAATTTATTTAAATAATTTTTCTTTTTTAATTTCTTAAATATTTTTAAATCTTACTAAATGTATGAACAAAGAATTATCACTTAAAGAATTTCAACAACAAATTGACGAATGGATTCTCAATCACGGTGGTTACTGGCCTCCTCTTTCTATGCTAGGTGCGATTATAGAAGAAGTAGGAGAATTAGCAAAAGAAATCAACCGACTTGAAGGGTTCAAACCGAAAAAGTCTGACGACGCAAAATTAAATATTGGTGAAGAGCTCGCAGATGTCATTTTTGCGACAATCTGTGTTGCTAACCATTACAAAGTTAATATGAATTGGGAATTAGCCAAGGTTATTGAAAAATATACAAAAAGAGATTCAAAGAGATTTTTATAATAAAAAAGAAGAGCACAAATTTTTAAACAATTTTATTGAGA
>JAUWZT010000152.1 GCA_030615145.1 Promethearchaeota archaeon
AAGAAGACTACAAACACTTGTTTTTGAGAAAGGCTACGCTAAATCCATCTATCAAGCACGGCAATTCGTCGTTCACGGCCATATTCAAGTACGTGGCAAAAAAATTAACGCACCTTCTTACATCGTTAAAAAAGAGGAAGAAGATATGATAGGATACGCTCCTAGCAGTCCACTCTCCGCAATTAAAGAATCTACTTCGTAGGTATTAATCATGAGCAAAAAAGAAGAAGATAAATGGGCAATCGTTCACATCTTTAGCAGTTACAACAACACAATTGTCACCGCTACAGATTTAAGCGGTGCTGAAACGTTCGCTAAATGCACGGGCGGTATGGTCGTCAAAGCTGACCGAGACGAATCGAACCCTTACGCCGCCATGCAATGCGGCTTTCGTGTAGCTAACGGATTAAAAGATAAAGGTATAAGAGGTATTCACATAAAAGTTCGAGCACCCGGTGGGAACAAAAGCCAAACTCCCGGCCCAGGGGCTCAAGCATGTATCCGAGCACTTGCCCGGTCTGGTCTGCGCGTCGGTCGAATCGAAGAAGTAACCCCGAAATCTCACGACCATTGCCGCAGGAAAGGCGGACATCGCGGCAGACGCGTTTAATGTTAAGGAGATTGTCCTTTTTATTAATTTGGCAGAATTAATTCTTGGAAATTTTCTTTTCTTTATTTAGATACTTCTTTTCAAATTTCTCTTTCATTTCATAATGCATATTTATATAATCGTTTTGGTATCGATTTTCCGAGCTTCCATGTGCTGGGTACCAAATGCGATCGTTTTCATAGCATTCAACACAATACCATTCCTTATGAAAATCGATATAAATCATATCTCTATCTTGTTTTGTACAAATAGGACACTCACAAATTGCACTTTATTGATTTTCTCATTATTTAAATTATTCATTTTTTCGCTACCTTTTGGTTTTTATCAGTTGCTTACGCGCATACTGATTTTTAAGATTGCAATTCGCGCAGTCTTATGGAATTAGTATTTCAGTTAAATATTTATATTTATTCTTCCAAAAGCAGGAATTCTGAAATTCAGATAACTATAAACTAGTTTAGATTTTATTAAACTAGAGTATTTATCGATGGATGGTAAAAAAATTCGAGTATAATGTAAATAAGAAATCCCAATAATTGACGCTGAAGGATAAAAAATGGCCTTGATCATCAAACATAAGAAAGATACTAGAAAATTATAATATCGGATGGTGGAGTCAACCTTTAAATACAAAATCAAACAAATAATATTTAACAAAAAGACAAAGATAATTTGATGACATTATGAATGTTGAAGAAGATGTTAAAACCCTCGAAAATAAATTTGACGAATATCGTGTATATGGAGACGAGAGGGATCTTGAATTGTTTGATTTTACTCGCGAATCAACTGATCGCATTTGTACCGTACCAATTAAAGCTCCTTATATTTATCCTGAGCTAAAAAATGACTTATCCAATCAACTAAATTTAAGTTCTGAAGAAGTGAGAGGTGCTATACCCGAGTTCGTTAAATATAAATTAAGAAATTGGACTGAAGTCGTTATGTATAGAAGGATTGAAGACAAGCTAACCGATGACAATAGTTTGGACAACAATTGCGCAATCCCTCTATCCACTTATACGCTATTAAACACCACTCGACGAACAGATCCGACAAAAGCAAGAAAACTCACTCTTAGAATGTTGAAGAACATACAAACAATTAATAGTTATAAATACGGAGAAATAACAAAAAAAGAGTTT
Source organism: Promethearchaeota archaeon (assembly GCA_030615145.1). Lineage (GTDB taxonomy): Archaea > Asgardarchaeota > Lokiarchaeia > Sigyniarchaeales > SOKP01 > SOKP01. The sequence continues at coordinate 1,759 of JAUWZT010000152.1, forward strand.
CTAGAAGCGAAACGCCGAGCGCAAGAGGAGTTCAAGACTGAACGCGAAAAACCAAGGTCTCTTTTTCAACTTAAAAACGACAACGAGCTCGTAATCCAGCACATTGAAAAATACATTGGCAAAATTGGAAAATCCATCCACGATCAAAAATTTGAACGCGCTCCATTAAGCGTCCATATTATCCCTAAAATCCACGATCAAGACTACAGCGCCGTGATAACCACCGGATTAAGTCATGCCCCGATGTATCCACCTCGTCCTATGGATTTTTTTAAGTACTCTGAATTGTTAATTAAGTTGCCGTTGGACTGGCCGTTACCTAAAGAAGTAATTAAAGACGACGAGTTTCTATGGCCAATTGGAGAGTTACTTTCACTAATGAAATACATCCATAATAATCAGCAATGGTTTTCTGATAAGCATACATTTGGAAACGGAAATCCCCCACTTCCATTTGCAAAGAATACTGGACTTTGCGGATTTCTTTTCATGTTCCCCCTGATATCCTTTCCTCCTGAATTTTGCGAGTTAAAAATTGACGATTATAAATCCGTAGTTTTCTTACAGTTAGTTCCAATATATAAAGAAGAGATGGATCTTGCGTTAGTTGAGAGTTCTGACTCCTTGTTAGAAAGGATAGAAAAGAACGAGATTCCTGACCATTTAGACATTCGAAGGGAAAACATTTTCGGTTTGAACAAACCCGATTATACTCCATCCGAATCTAAAGGATATTTCTGTCCGAATTGCAGCAATGTTCTAAAAGGTTTTAAGCCAGAAGGTGTTAGATGCTTCTCCTGTAAGCGAGTTGTTGTGATGAATAGCAGTGGTAAATTAATTTCTCTCGATATCCCAGACGAAAAACCATCTTTGTCAGAAAAAAAACGGCAGAAAGCGGAAAAATTGTTTATGGAGGGATTAAGTTTATTTAAGCAGTTAAAAGGGCAAAAGGCTTTGGATAAATTTAATGCGGCAATAAAGTTAAACCCCTACGACAGGCGAGTCTATAGCGTGAAAATGGAAGTTCTTAACCGGTTAGGTAGATACAAAGAAGCAAGAGATAGTGCGAAAGAAGGAATGAAATACTCGTTGTGATCCCTACTAATTGAGCTAAAATCAATTACCATTGTTCGAGTTACACAATTTTTTTTTAAAACTACATTGTTTTTTTAATTAATAATTATATTAACTCACATCTTCATTCCAGTGTAGTTTAAAAACTTTTAAACCGATAAATAATGTGTTATCTAACGAGGAGAAGAAGAAGTTCTACCCCCAACTGAGCTCAAGGATATTGTTGTTCTTAAGACAGCAGCGCTATCGTCGGGGAGAGATACTTACGGAAGACATTATTAAAAAATTTAACAAATCCAAAAGCGAAATTTCTCAAGTGCTTTCTTTCTTAACGAAGAAGCAGTATATTGAAAGGGAGTTCGTAAAAATATATTAAGAGAAAAATTTTCTCCTGGTCTTATGATTAGCAAGTCATCAATTACTTCTTGCAAGAATGTATATTCTCCCTTAAATTCTACAAGCAAGAAAGGAATATCGTAATGTTTTTTAAAGTTTGTTAAGAAATATTGTAGGAAATTACTCTTTCCGGAGCCTGTGGCACCACATACAAACATATGCCTTTCAAGGTCTTTAAGGGGAAGAAAAAACTTATGTTTTTTTCTATCGTATTTTAAAACTTTTCCGAGTAAAATCGTTCCTCTTCTTGATTTAAATCTTGATGGGTGTTTCAATAAGACTATGTCATCAAATAGAAAAAAAGATTTAAGAAATAAAACCACAGAAAAAAGAAGGAAAAGTTGCGAAAAAGAACTAAATAAAATGGTATTAAAAGATTCACCTATACCTCCAGGCGTTAATATGCTAAAATTAACAACAAAGATCGTATACATGCTTATTAAAAGAAGTAGTATTGAATATTGAGATTTTACCGATCTGAATTCCCTTACCCTTGAAATGTAAAAAGGAATAGTAATTATAAAGACGATTAAAGCCAGAGTAAAATAAATCTCTAAAAGAACCATATATTGCTTATTCTAATAATAATTTTTTAAAATACACTAATCAATTACGAGTTTTTTGTGGGGATCTGAAGGGATGTTCATAAAAGTTTTATGCAATCCCTTTTTTTTCAAGGTATTTATATCGTAGATCGTTAAAATTTAGTCATAATTCTATTTAAATTTTACATGAATTCTTTTTCTCTTTATTTCTTAGTCATGCCACCATTTATAATTCTTACATGAGAGTTTTTTTTAGTATCATATGGAAAGGTAAATTCAGAGTCTCTTTCCAATGAAAATTTCATGAAAAAAGATAAAATGCAAGAATCAAATTGAAGATTCAAAATAAAGAAAGAATAAAGGAGTATTATGTCGAAGATCTATTATGTTTCGCTTTACCTTTCATTAGTATAATTAGCGAGAATAGACTTATTAGTATGAAGATAATATGATAATTTCCAAAAGAAATAATAGGGACATCTGGGGGATCTTCGTAGACTTTTTCTACAACGACCTCACTATAACCGATATTTCCCCCAAGATCTTTCGCATAGAATACTATGGTAACGTTACCTTGTGGAGAAGTATCCCAAGCTGCTTGATTTATAGTTCCCGACAATTGAGCAAATGAGTAATTGTTAAGACCACCATCAATAGTATACCACATTGAATCGATATACAAACTTCTTGTGGATAATAGAAATTGAGGGCTGCTCTGTCCTATAACTTGCTGTTCATTAGGAGTAACGATAGTTAATTTTGGAGGTGTTATGTCATCCCCATCATCCCAAATTGGCAAATAATCTTCTATTAAAGGATTTAAGGATATTTTATGAGATGTGTCTCCTATACCATCATCATCGAAATCTGAACCCGTATAATTGTCCCAAAAGTTTCCGATTTCTGAGCTATTCCAACGTGTAGGACTCCCTAAATCTAGAGCATGTTTAGCATTATTGAAAAAATAATTGTTGAAAAAAGTGTTGTTTTCGCGATTAAAGGAATTTATGAATACGCCTGACCGACTGTTGTTTTGAATCAGGTTCCCTATAAAATAACAATTGCTGCAATCAAATAAATAAATTCCATCATAACTATATTTTACACTGTTGTTAATAACATAGTTATAATCTCCTCTCACCCTTATTCCAATACTTGGATATTCGCCCCACCGATATGATTCAAATTGATTATTTTCCAGTTGATTATCTATGATATAATTTCCTTCACCTAAAACTTCTAAACCCATTTCGTTATTGTGTTTGATCATGGAATTTGAAATGGTACTATTATACCCAAACAATTGAATACCAAATATAGAATTGTAAAAGCTATTGCATTTTGTAATTTTGATGTTATAGCAATCGTAAATAATAATTCCACAAGATCCGTTAGAAACATTTACGTTAGAGATTTTAGAATCATTACAATTTACTAAAATTATTTGACCTGCATTTAAAAAGTCATCTGGAGTCAATCCTGTGGTATCTTTATAGAAATAAATTGGTTTATTGTTAATTTGGTTTGAAGTATCGATACTTGTACCGACATACATCGAGTAGGATGGGCTAGTTACTTCAATCCCACATTTATTCATTTCGTTCTCAGTTAAAACTGCATTCGATTGGTCTAAACTTATTCCACATTGAGTATTTTCATTAAGGAAATTCCTTGTGATTTTGTTATTTTGGCCAAGCTGCATATGGATTCCTTTTGAATTATGATGGGCTTGATTTTCAGTTATATTATTGTAACTACTTTGTGATAAAGCTATTCCACCACGATCGTGATATCCTGTTTGATGACCGTTCCATTCTGCTAAATTTTTATAAATGGTATTATTATTGCTATGTTTTAAATAAATTCCTCGGTCACCACAGTAAGAAGAGTTAATCAAAGTTAAAGTAATTTCTTCACAGAAATAGAGTCCAATTCCCATCGAACTATAAGAAACATTAATATTTGAAACTAAGGAATTCCTACAATCCACTAATATTACTTGACCCGCGTTTAGAAAATCTATAGGGGTTAAAGAATCGTTGTTGATGTAGAAATAGATAGGTTTTTTATTTATTAAATTTGAGGTCAAAATTTGATGGGTTGACACAAAAGCAAGATTGCCTTCCATCCCGAAACCACAGGAAGAAAAGTTGTTATTTGAAAATTGGTTATTTCTTCCCCAATCTAGATAACATCCATACACATTGTTATTTTCAATTGTGTTATTTTCAATATTATTATCCTCGCTCCAACTTATATATAATCCGATATCATTATTGTATAGATTATTTCCAGAGATAATATTATTATCACTGTAAAATAGATGTATTCCATAAGTGTAAGAATTATTGAATAACTCATTATTTAAGATTTTTCCATTAGAAACGAAATCAAATTTAATAGTAGCACCCCCATCAAAGAAATTTATAATTCCACTATTATATAAACTACAATTTCTAATAATGAATGGAACATCGGAATTTTTAATTTCTATGCAATATCCATTATTTTGTCCGTCAATAGTTATATTTTCTATAATATAAGGATCTATCAATGTGCCAGAACCTGAACACCAGTCATTCTCAGATGCTGTTTTACTCCAATCATAATTAGGGTCAGAGTCATCAATAAATATACGAGAATCAGTAAGGTTCCAGAATCCGGAAGTTTTAACTGTAACATCATAATTTTCAATTAGAATGATATCATCATCAGTAATATGATGAATTTTGCTTATTGCTGGAATAAGGATTTCTGTAAATCCCTGTAGAATAACGAAAAAGCTAAGAATAATCCCAATAATGATAATTTTATTTAATTTCTTACTCATTTTTGATCTATTTTATATTAAATTTTTGACTGTTAGATATAGTTTTACTTAATCGTTATTTAAAATTATCGAATTTTCTGTCAAAAAGAAGTTTAGTATGTATCTATTGCTTCTAGAAATAACTTTTTTATATGAAATAAGTATGGTCGTATAAAGATGGTTTGTAATTTAAGTATTTACTTGCCGAGCTTTCAGGCGAGGTATTCAGCCCGCCATTCTCAACAGCGCGAGTGTGTGGCAGACGATACGAGTATTATTTCGAGATTGAAGGTTGGGAGAGTGTTCCGGATTATTATTTTTTGTATTATATTGTTCTATTTCGCTGCTTAGCTTAAATGATTTAAGTTCGTATTGAATGGTAAATTCAGAGTCTGATTTCAATGAAAATACCATAGAAAAAAAGACAAAAAATCACAATTTCCACATCAAAAATAAATATTTATTTATACTTACAATGTTTAAGGCAAAAAATCAAGAAAAAAGAGTAGAAATGAAAAGAAAACGGGTATATATCCCTGCTTTAATAATAGGAATAACAATAATAACTGGGTTAATCATACCATTCTCATTAATTAATAACAATTCCATAATTTTAACCAGAATCTATTATAAAATAAATTATAATGGAGACACACAAAATTTGGAGACCTTAATCGAAAAAAGTGAATTATTCGAATACGATAAGTACTGTAAATATCGAGATTCCTGGGGGGAAGGTCCAATAAATAATTCTGATTGTTATTATTGTTATATTGATAAAGATTTCATAGAATCGTTAAAGTTGAAAATTGACAAAGAGAAAAAGAAATTTCATTTATATATAGGTACTCAGTTTAATTTTATATATTCATTAGAAGTTACGAATGAATCTTTGATGTATCTAACCTACAATAATGATAATATTATTAAGGTAGAGTATGCAAATCATACAGAGATATTTGCCGTTGATCGTGTTTGGGATTATTATTATAATAGGTATACACCTAATTGGGCAGGAAATTGGTATCTAAATTTTACCCAAATCCCCTTTGCTCCCACTAGTTCATCTATTATTACATTAAACGATACATTTTTAGTTAAAATGACTTTAGATTATCATTATAGTTGTGGGTTTGCATGCTCTGGATATGTAAGAATGGAGCAATTTTTATGTTTTAATTCTGATATCCAAATGATATTTGTGTTCTTTCCTTTTTCATCTCATGTTGTAACATAATTCTCTTAGAGGGGGAGCTCCCATTAATCATTCTGGCAGAACTAATCTTTGTTAATCTTCTTTCCTTTATTTAGGAACTTTTTTTCAAATTTTCCTTTCATTTCATAATACATATTGATATAATCGTGTTGCCATTTATTTTCAGCGCTTCCATGTGCTGGGTACCATATGCGATCATTATCATGGCATTCAACACAATACCATTCTTCGTGATCCTCGATGTATACCATATCTTTATCTTGACTTGAACAAATTGGGCATTCACAAATGGATTTTCGTTTCCATTGAAAAATTAAAAAAAAAAAAAAAATAAAATTTAGACTGCAATCAATTCTTCCAGTCCTTGGGAGAAAGAATACACCTTTAAATCAAACCGTTTTCCCGCTTCTAGAAGTTCCGGCGAGGGTTCACCGTACACATTCACATGATCTACGAAGCTCATAAACTTTTCTGCTCCTTCTCCATGGTTCGCCATATGTTCGAGCACTGCCTCTGAGTTCTTAAACTCCACACGCGTTTCACCCTCTGTCTGGTCACTGCTAATAAAGACGTCAAACTTAAGCGTTCCCGTGTCTCTTTCCCTTATCCCTCTTATATGCTCGGTTGCGAGTTGTTTGAATTCTTCTAGCTTTCCCTTTGGTATTTTTGTGATGACACTTATTTGAAGTTTGCTTATTTTTTCCATGTTAAAACCTCCTTTTATTGTAATCTCAAAAAGAAATAGACAATATATTAATGCGGATAATATTTCAAACTATATGGGCAGAATTTCATTGCAAAAGTAAAGAGTGTGATGAGATATGTTTATAAATTATCATATTTCGAAAATAAAAATGTAAACACTACAACTGGTTAGAAGAAACTCATGGTTCGAAGCTTTTTAATTTTTTCCAAATTTTTCTTTCTTGCACCCGCTACAAAAACCCTCGCTTATAACGGCTCGATTCGCAAGCCTGTGAAGGTTTTAAATAGAGGTTAAATCTGAAAACAAGGCGTATCATATTTTTTATCCTTTTTTTTTTTAATAGCGGTTCCATATCTTTTTGCGAATTTTTTGGAATTTTTTAC
>JAUWZT010000128.1 GCA_030615145.1 Promethearchaeota archaeon
GTGCCAACCTTGCGTCTCTATTACTAAATCAGCACCATAGCTAAGATTTGCACTAAGCACTGTTTGACTCGACAAAAAACTAAATGCTCCTGCTGTAAATATCACGAAAGAAAAAGTAAAAGCAAAAGTAACAATTGTATTCGAATTTCTCCTTGCATATCTAAATATGAATATTCTATACACTGGTGCTAATTTTTTATTAAATATGTGAAAAAACTCAATAAAAAATCTTAAAATCAAAGGTAATAATCCTAGTCCTGCTAGTGTCATTCCAATTAAAAATAGTATAAGGAGGGCTATTAATGTACCTGACAGTAGTGCGGCATCTCCAGTTGTCATTATTCTTGGAATAACAAAAAGAACAAAAGCACTGTTAGCAGCCAATATAACGCCAACGATTAATAATTTATAATTTACAGGAGCCTTTTTTCGAAGCTTATATAACACATCTTCCTTACGATAAGGATGAATTGACTCAATCAATTGAAGTTTCATTACTTTTACCGCTGGAGAGATGCTTACTACAAGCCCTACACTTACTCCTATAATATATGAAAATAATATTGACCAAAATGTAATAGAAAACGATATGTTGCCTGTTAAACCTGGTATGGATTCTGCTACTACAGCTCCCGCGATAGGGAGCACTACGTATTGAGTTGCCAGTTGGGCAAAAATAATACCTAATATCGTTCCAAAATTACATAAGATCATTCCTTGAACTAAGACTATTATCAGGTTATATTTCTTAGTAGCACCTAAGGTTCTAAAGATTCCAAACTCTCTTATTCGTTCTTCCACAGATGTTTTAAGTATTCCGTTGATTAAAACTCCTGATATCAACATCGATATCATCGATACAAAAACAAAAATTATCGTGATTACAACGCTCAAATATTCTGAAAAACCTAATACATTTAATTTGGGTAGATCGATATTATATTCATTAATTCCGATAAAAAGTTGGATTTCAGCAGCTAAATCTTTCACTACATTTTCAGAACCACCAATATCTCTTGCATCATACAAGTTTAGACCTTTTTTTAATGTAAGAATTAACTCATTACATTTTCCATTAAGTGATTCATTTCCAAAAAGATCATAAAGCGTGTTGATATCAACAACAATTAATGGTCTATTTGCATAACCTATTGGCCATTTTAATTGAAAATCAAAAATTCTATCAATTGTAAAATTTTTAACTCTATGTAAAGATTTATTACCATAAAATATTTTCATCCTAATTTCAATTGTATCGTTTTCCGCGTATTTAATATCATCATTGAAACCATAATAAATAGCGCAGTGATATAAGGGTAGACTCGATAAATCTAACAATTCATTTAAACCGGGTTTAACAAAACTCCCAAATGTTAGTTTGTTTTCCAAAGTGAAATTTATTCCTGAGATATATACTCCTTCACTTTCATTTATCAATTCTTGAGTTTCGAACCCTTTTGAAATGCTTACATTACCCCATAAACTCATTCTTGGTATGAAGCCTCCAATATCATCCATATTGTTTTGTATTGTTTCTACTATTGGTTGATAATCAAAATAATTAGAACGGTTATCGGGCTCACCATTATAATGTCTTACGCGGATATTAAAGTCCTGCTGACCCGCGTCTATACTAAGGTAGTTAGTAAATGTTACAGAAATAGAATCAGACAAAAAAAGGACCATAGCTAATAGTCCAACTGAAATCATTACACCGACGATTGCTAAACTTGTTCTCACTTTATGATGTGAAAGATCTTTGAATGTATATTTAAATATTGTCTTAATATTAGTCATTTGATGTAAATTTTCTATTTTTTTTTTTTATATTCATACAGATGATTGATTTTAGTATAAAAATAATATATCTCCTTCAACTTTTCCATTGATGTTGTTTTCATCTAGGAGTTCCACCAGAATATCGTTAAAATGCTCTGGTAAGTTCACAACAATTGGATTTGGAATAGAATTTTTAATATCACTTACTTTAATCTGATTTTTCCCTTGATTCGCAAACAAAAATCTAAAAATCATATTTTTACATTTTTCTTTATTTATTTCGGCTTCTTGTTTTCTTCTTATTTGCATGTTTTCTGTTTCTTTCAAGCCTCCGATTTTGCCTTCATGGGTTAACTTTCCATCCATCATATGATAAACTTTAGAAGCGAATTCAGAAACCACAGCATCGTGAGATACCGATATAAATGTTGCTCCTTTATTATTTAGATCTCTAATAAGGTTCAAAATCATAATTCCGGTCTTGGAGTCTAAGTCGCCAGTCGGTTCGTCGAGAATTACTATGGCTGGATCGTTAGCAAATGCCCTTGCAATTGCTACCCTTTGTTGTTCTCCGCCACTTAATTCTGAAGGAGCATGATGCGAACGTTCTTCTAAACCAACAAGACTTAATAAATCCAAAGCTTTCTTTCTCTTTCCTCGTTTACTTAATTTCCCTGAGAAATGTAGGGGAACCATTACATTTTCTAAAGATGTCATTTGAGGTAATAAATTATAAAATTGAAAGACAAATCCTATTCGTTCTCTTCTTATTTCTGCTAAATCATTATCATTTAGCATAGAAATATTACGACCTTCTAAAAAGATTTTTCCTCTCGTAGGAGTGTCAAGACCACCAATTAGATTCAAGAGTGTTGTCTTACCACTTCCAGAAGGACCCATAATATCAATGAAATCGCCTTTATCAATTGTTAAATCGACACCACGGAGAGCTGCCACTGCTGTCGTCCCTAGCAAATAAGTTTTGTGTAAATTTTCAACAATAATTAAGTGTTTGTAATCTTTTCCTATCTCTTTTTGTTGTTTTAATTCTGTTTTTACTTGTTTTCTTTCTTCACGAGATAACGAGAGCGTTTCTATTTTTTCTTTTTTAATAGAATCTTTTTGCTTCTTTATTAGCCATTTCTTAAAATCTTTATTTACCTTACCTTTCCATATTGTTTTTTTTATGATTCTTGATTCAGACATAAAGGTTAACCCGTTAAAAATAAAAAATTTAGATTTGATAATTATAACTAAAAATAATCTAATATGTGATTAAATAAATTTTAATGCTGTAAGAAAAGAAAGTATAAAAAAGCTTTAAACCTTAAGGTTCTAATTTATTCGAACAATTAGACGTCTTTCATTTCTTTTCAAAAAAAAATAAGTTTATCCATACCAATAAAATAAGTAAGGAAAAATTTAAAAATTTAGACAAGTCTAGTATTATAAGGTGAGAATGTGTGAAAGAAAAGGAAATTAAAGAATTGAGGAGAAGAGAATTTGAAGAGCGTAAACACTCTTCTGAATTGCTTTCGATGATTAAGGATATTGAGAAAAAAAATGCAGAGATGGAAGAATTTCTTTCAAACTTAACAATCACCTCACGAAATGATCTTCTCAAAGAAATAACCAGCGATATTATTGAAAAAAATAGTATTATTAAAGAACACGGCTTTTTCAAAGAAAATGTTTATGTTTCTGAATCGGTAAGCTCAGAACTTATTTCGATCAATTCCATAATTGATAATCTCGTTTCCAATATCCAGAAAAATCCGTCAAAAAAAATTCTCTACTTGAGACTCTTTCTTGATCGATTTCATGATATCTCTGACCAAGATAAAAATGTACTTATTCAATCTGTCAAAGATGAAGCCTTTGAAGGATTAAAAGAAAAAATGCTATCATTAATTAACATATTCAAATTAGAAATTTAAAATTAGAAAAAAAAGAAAGAAAAAATCAAATTCTTATCTTTAATTATGATCTTATGAAATTCTTACAAAAGTTTATTCATATTCAAATAATTTCATTAGAGTTAGAACGTTTTTAATTCCCTTAATTTTGATTCGGAATGTAAGAATTCTCCAAATTATAGATCCCATCGAAATATCCCCTCCACCTAGAAGATCTACAAAAAATTGCATTTTTGCTCCTAGAAGTCCATCCCATCCAACATTCTTCTTTTTGATGTTTTCCTTTGGGGTGTTTTCAATACTCTCTACATAAATTTTGCCTTTGTCGATTACTAACAAGGCGGCGTATTTTCCATCTTTGGGGTTTAAGAGAATTTTTAATTCAGAATCTTTATAATCTTCCTTGAACTGCTCAATAGTATTTAAAACTTCGACCTCTTTAGCTACGACCTTGGCAAACCCTTTTATACGTTTCTTTTTTTCTTCAGCCATTTTAATCAACTTTCAACATTTTAAAAAAATATCCCACTTAAATTAAATCTTATATGAAAGTTAAAAATATCTTTTTTCAATGAAATCTAAAACAAGGAAGATGGAATGAATAGAGTATAATAGTTTCTCTTCACAAAACTAATACCCGTTAGAATCGCCCATATTGAAGAACTCTTCAAAAGCTTTCCTATCTTGAGCAGAAATTTTCGACTTCGTAAGAACTTTCTTTATCACTATAGGAGCTGCTTCTTTATCGTCGTGTTTTATCGTTTTAACTATATTATAATCGTTATTATTTGGATCTATTTCGAATTCTTTCTCACACGCTTTGCAAAATAGTTTTTTGTTTTTAGGTATCAGGATGTTATCGCAATCTGGACAAAACCTCATAGTTTCGTTGACCACCAAATTTTTATTTTTAAAAATTTTACGCTTTTTATTACTTGTTAGTATTATACAATAATCTTCTATCAATTAATTATTAAAATATTCTATATTTATAAATTTAATGGCGACCAATATTTGTTGCCGTATTTAAGTATTTAAATTTTTCTTTTACAATCTTATCGTATAACTAATAATTTGGTTATGAGAAATTTGTTTGTGAAAGGATAAATTATCAGAAGTCGTATTTTTCTGAGTTAATAGTTTTTAATTTGCTAAAATAAAAATTTAATTAAAAAGTAATATTAAATTTCCTCAGCAATAACAAGTTTTAAATGAGATTTATAAGATGATTGAAAGCGAAAAAAAGATTCTAATAATAGGACATCGTGGTGCAAGCTCGGTTTCACCCGAAAATACACTAAAAGCGTTTCAAAAAGCTATTGAATTAAAAGCTGACTATGTGGAGTTTGATGTCCAAGAAACTCGAGATGGAGCTCTAGTAATTACACATGACGAAGACATTAAAAGAATAACTGGTAAAGATGGATTAATAAGAGATATGACGCTAAACGAATTGAGAAAATTAAACTTTGGAGATGGCGAAAAAATTCCAACTTTGCAAGAATTAGTTGAATTGACAAAAAATAGGATTAGTTTAAATTGCGAAATTATAGTAGAAGGAATTACAGAAAAAGTTATTCATATTTTTAGAGAATATGATATTATAGACACAACATTGGTGAGTTCCTTTATACACGATGAGCTATTAAAAATTCAAAAGCTAGAGCCCTCCCTAAAATTAGCTTCACTAGAACCAACTCCAGGCACTATAAAGATTGATTGGGATAAAAAAAAAGAAATGATTCAGTATTGTATAGATAATAACCTTTACGCGATTAATCCCATAGTGATGATGGTAGATCAACAGTTTGTAGATTTTGCTCACGCTAATAATGTAAAAGTTTTTCCGTGGACAGTTGATTCTAAGGTGGTTATTAAGAAACTTATAAGGCTTGGCGTTGATGGTATAATTACTGATGATATTTCCCATACGAAGGATATCTTAAAATCATTTTCTTAAATTCTAATCTTAAATATTTGAAGGGATTTTATTTATGGCATTAAAAAAAAAAGATATTTTAATAATTGGACATAAAGGCGCAAGCGCGATCGCCCCTGAAAACACGTTAAAGGCTTTTAAGAAAGCAATTGAATTAAAAGCTGATATGGTAGAATTTGACATACATAAAACTAAAGATGGCGAAATTGTCATAATTCACGATTTAGATACCCTAAGCACTACAGGCGTCCAAGGATTGATTAAAGATATGACTTTGGAAGAAATTAAAAAATTAGATGCTGGCGAAGGCGAAAAAATACCTAATTTATTAGAATTAATTAAAGTTGCAAAAGAGAAAGTGGGTTTGCAAATAGAAATTAAATCGAGTGGTCTACTTGAGAAGTTGATTAAACTTATGAAAGAAGAAAATATTGTAAATACTTCAATTGTTAGCAGTTTTGCATTTGGCGAGTTAGTGAAGTTGAAAAATCTAGAGCCTAAAATAAAGCTCGGTTTGTTGCTATCCGCAGATCTTGTGCGAGTTCGCCAAATTAAAAGAAATATTTTAAAAGCAGTTGATAAAAGATTTTACGCAATTCATCCACATTATAGTGTAGCTGATAAAGAAATCGTTGATTTTGCTCATGATAACAATCTTAAAGTTAATGTTTGGACCGTAAACGATAAGGATGTTATGAAGCGTTTAATAGAAATTGGAGTCGATGGAATTATTACTGATGATATTTCAATGGCCAATGAATTACTGGGAAGAGTCGCATGATAATTTTTTAAGTAAGATTCCCCATTAAGCCACAATAAAATATTTTAGTCAAGTTCTATTTTATTCATTAATCTTTTAAACAGATTTTAGTTGTTTTCTTCATGTCTACATTACAAGAATCAAAAATTGATTTCAATAGATTATTCTTTCCAAGATCTATTGGAATTATTGGAGCAAGCTGGGATCCAGCAGGTGGAGGCTTTTTCGTCCGGGCAATGAAGGACAAGTTTCGAGGACCGATGTATTTATTTAATCCTCGATTAGCTGGAAAAATGCTCTTAGGTCGTAAAGTCTATAACTCTATTTTAGATATTTCGGAACCCATTGATTACGTCATATTAGCTGTCCCTTCACGTCTGGTTCCTAAATTATTGGAGGAGATTGGTCAGAGAAATGTCCCTTTTTGCACAATTTTTTCTTCCGGTTTCCGCGAAGTAGGAAACGAGATGCTGGAAAACCAAACAATTCAAGTTGCTCGAAAATATAACATCCGAATTATAGGACCTAACTGTATCGGCGTATACAATCCAAAAGGAGGTCTCTATTTTGCTTTTGAGCAATCGAGAAAATCAGGTAACTTTGGTGGAATATTTCAATCTGGTGGAATTGCTCAAAATATCTCTCAGCTTATCGTTTCATATGGATTATATACCTCTAAATTGATTTCAATTGGTAATTCATTAGATTTATCTCCAGTAGAATTTTTAGAATATTTCTTAACTGACGAACATACAAAAATAATTGGTTTATACCTTGAGAACCTGAGGTCAATCGAACAGGGACGGAAATTTATGGAAATAGTTAAGAAATGTAATTTAAATAGGAAACCTGTAATTCTTTGGAGGGCAGGATACGGAGAAGCAACAAAGAAAGCAATTTTATCTCACACTGGAGGTTTAGCCGGGAACAATGAAATTTGGAAGGCAGTAGGGAAGCAAACAGGTAGTTGTATAGCAAGTAATTCAAACGAGCTTGCCGCGCTAGCTTCTGCCTTTAATTTAACTCGCTTACCAAACACGCGCAATGTAGGGGTGATTGGAATTGGCGGTGGTTCCACGATTGAGGCAATAGACATATTAGAAAAATATAATTTAAAAATACCCCAATTATCAGAGAAGACAATGAATAAAATGAAAAGATTCATCCCAGATGTAAATACTAACTTATCAAATCCAATAGATCTAGGTGGAATGGGAATCCAACCAAACATCTATTATCGTACAATTTTAGCGCTAGATAAAGACCCTAACATTTCTTCTATTATCTTCGTTAAAGATCCCGAAAGATTTGGAGGGTTTGAAGAAATTTTGGACGACTTGGGGTATAAAGGGCTCGATTTAAACAGAGAATTTATAAGATATATTTCTAAAGCAAAAAGCGCGTGTACAAAACCAATGCATTGCGTTATGTTAAAAATAAACGAAGGATTCGAAGCGTATAAAAGTAGATATAAATTTAAGCTAAAATTGTTAAATCGCAATGTTCCTGTTTTCGAATCGTTAGAACTTGCGGGTTCTGTTTTAGATAAGGTGAATTCTTATCGAGAATTCTTGCAAAAGCATGGAAAATTCCCCAAAATTGAAACTACGCAAGCATCTTAATTTAAAATAAAAATGTAAGAAAAGTTTTAATTTTTTTCCAAATGCTTGATTTCTATGGGTCTTCCGGGACTTCCTTGGTAATAGTATTTATCAGGTTTCCCTCTCCAATTTTTATGTAATACCGTATTTGGAAAGATAACATTATTATCCTTTGTTAAAGCGTTGGGACCGGCAATTATTCCCGGATAGAATGTCGTGTTTTTTCCAAGTTTTATTTCCATCATGCTTATCTTTCCAAAGATTGTATTGACGGCGTGACTCGACAATGCAGCCGTAGGGTAGAAAAAGACGTTATCTCCTAAATCTGTGAATTCTAAACCTACGTAGGAATCGCAATAAATTACATTCTTTCCGATTTTATTGTGACTGATTCTTCTTAGTGCGCGATTCACGAGCCAAGGAAAAGGCGATTTGGAAGTCAACCACATCGGATATTTTATTATGAATCCTCTTTTGTGGTAATACTTCATCATCTTTCCTTCTTCGCTATTAACATCGTCTAAAACCCGTTTGAAAACTCCTTCTTTGGGAGGTGATTTTTTACTCCATCGTCGAGTCCAAAATGCTGTGAACTCAATTAATAAAATAAGATAAATGAAATAAAGAAATAGTAGGAGACCAGGGAGTATTAAGAAATGAATTGTTTGTGGAATTGAAAAATAGATAATAAAACCGTATTCAAATAGTAAAAAAAGCCCTAAACAGGCATAAAGAGGAACCAAGAAGCTAATAAAATTAATTTTGAGGAAGTCTAAAATGGGAAGTTCCACAACTTGCCCTTTTTTCTGCCCAAATTCGGAGTTTACTTTTCCTTCTACTTTGTTCTCTTCCATAGTATAATTATTACTATAGTCTTATAAAAAATTATTTAACCAGATTGTTTAGACAAAAAAAAAGAGTAAAAAATTCCCTTTTGACGATTTTAAAACCGAGTTATACATCTAATAACTGAATAGATTTAAACAACATAATTTTTTTTGTTGACAATAATTTTTCCTTTATATAGTTCTTTTACACAGATATTACGCAAATTTAAATAATTGTTAATAATAATTATAAAACAGTCGTCAAATAATTTGTGAGATATTGAATTGTTCTTAAAAAACAAAGTTATTTCTAAAGAAGATATTGAAAAACCAATAGTTACTATTAGAGAATTTCTTACTAAACATAGTAAATACAAAAACTTGGATCTCTATAAAGGTATCTCTATTAAAAAGAAGACTCATTCAAAAACTCAGAAACTTAGCCCTTCTATTCAAATAGCAAAGCCAGAAGAAGCAAAAGATATTTCAGAAATTATTAAACAAGCCTATAATGGTACTTATCCGTATAAAGAAATGGAGAGCGAATTAGAAGTAAGGAAAATGATTGAAAATCCCGCTTTTTATTGGCTCGTTTTTAAGGTAAATAATAACCATATAATTGGTTGTATCGGCTTTGATATAAATCTTAAAACCAAAAGTGCTGCCTTCCACGGATTAGCTATTAAGAAAGAATTTCAAGGTGTTACAGCTCTCTTTGAACTTTTATTAGCAGGATACTATTCAATATTGAATAAATATGAGAAAAAAATTCTATCATGGTCCTGTGAGATTCGTTCGGCTCATAATAAAACTCAGTTTTTAAGTATTTTTATAGATTTATTACCAATTGCTTTTTTTCCTAAGAAAGATATCTTCTTTAATCGTGAGGAATCAGAGTTTTTATTTATAATATATGATAGCGACGCCTTGTATAAATACAGGTCTAAAGAAAAACCTAAAATAATCTATCAAATTTTAAATTGTTATGCTTATGCTGCTAAAAAAGTGCAAATTGGGCTTCCTCAAGTTAAAAAGTATAAAAAATTAAATTTTCACAAAAAAGAAATTAATTATATTAAAAATAATTTAATTGTAAAAACAGAGAGTGATAGTATTGGAAATGAAAAATTTACCATTTCCATTAAAAATAGTGATTCTAACATCACATTTCTACATAACCCTATTAACAAAATTTTTGAAAAAACGGAATATCAAGTTTCAAATAAAGAAGAATTGTTAATTTTTGTTCAAAAAGTTAAGCAATTAATTAAAGATTATAATATTCGCTATTTTGAATGCTTCGTGTCAGCTTATCACCCCTCTCATCAGATTATTTTAAATGATGCCGGTTTAAAACCATTTGGATACATTCCTAGTTTTAAATACAATGAAAAGAAAGATCAATTTGAAG
>JAUWZT010000096.1 GCA_030615145.1 Promethearchaeota archaeon
TTTGGTTACCCTCAAGAAATAGCACATTTTATTGATTGCATGTTAAATAATAAAAAACCGCTGACTGATGGTAATTACGGTTATAAAATTTTAAAAATTGTTGAAACAATGTATAAAAGTGCAAAGTCTAGGAAAATAGAAGAAGTTGTTTAAGTTTAATACTCTATCATCTTCACTTCAAAGATTTCATAAATTTTACTACACCTTCAATATCCTATTTATTCATTAATTCACGAACTCTATTAATGTACACATTAATAATATTAGTTATTCTATTTTCAGGAAATGCTTTAACTAACGCATGTAATAAATTTTTAAGCAAAAGGATATTTTTAATATTTATCCTTACTGAGCCAGATATCTTCCATCTTACTTACAAAAAAAGGAAAAAAATATGGTTTTCCCGCATTTCGGATTAATTGATAATCCAAGCGGGAGAAACATTTAAGGAGCAATATCAGCAGTTCCAGGCATTTTAGCCTTACCTCAATTTATTTTGATGAAATTTCAATTGTTTATTGTATATAAACCCGCTATCTTCAACCAACGAGTTTTAATAGCATTACACTATCTCACATCATTTATTCATAAATAGATATAAAAACAACAACTCTTTTTTTCTTCTAATTTTTCGTTAATTTGGTTCTTAAAACCAAATCTGTATTTCTAATTCTAAATCTTATTCTTTTAAGAGGTAAATTATAAGTATATACCGTGTGCATTAAATTTGCTAAGTGTACCGGTAATGATAAAGAAAAACTTTTTTTATTATCTTTAATAGTGGATTTACATCATAATAAGGATAAGAGTGTTGTTGAGAAGAAGATGACGACAGAAATCAATGTGATTAGTAGTATCCACCACGCAAAATACTTCTTTCGAATTGCTATTTTCTGATCGAGTTCAACGGCTTTATTTAATTTATCATTTCCAAGTGGTTTATACCTATCTTTTATATACATGGGAACACTAGTATCTGGTTCTATGACACTCCCGATGCTTACCCACCCGCTCATTCCGCTCCAGGAACTATCCGAAACTTTTATCAAGGTGGCAATAAAATAAACATCCAAGATGATGGTTACAAAAAAAAAGATCGAAAAAAATAAGTGAAAGGACAACTCTGGCATCATATGTATTCCTATAGAAAACACTAACCCACAAATTGCCATCCCGTAACAAGATGAAATGTAATATGGGTTTTTTCTTGAAAAACTCACGAGGGTTAGTCCAAATAGAACTGCCGTGGAAAAAAAGCTTAGAATAGTTAAAATAATATTAACGAAAACTAAGATAGCTATTACAACCATAGCAATGAAGTTCAGAATCGTTAATGAAATATCGATATATTTTACCCTTTCATTTTTTTTCATTATTCATTCACCTAAGGTAAAACCAAATTATTCCATATATAAATGTTTTCTTCTTATTGGTGAAATAAGGAAAATAGAAGAAGTTGGTTAAGTTTAATACTCTATCATCTTCACTTTAAAGATTTTATAAATTCTACTACGCCATCTAACTTTTCTCTGGAAGCTAATAACATTTCTTGTAGAAATTCTATGCTTCTTGAATAAATACTTGAAACAACGGGGAAATTTTTATCATCGCTTTTCTCTCCGCCCCAATTAGCTTTAGAATAGTCAATTCCTTTTTTTAAATTTACATTTTTAAAACAATCTAAGCTATGTAATGGTGGGTAACAATTATCAGTAGGTATGCCATTTCTATTCAACTTTTTATAAAATTCCACCTTATTAAGACTACTAAATTTTTCTGGTTCAAATACTATTGGAAAAACATACCACCCAAGTTCTGTTGTATTGGGAGTTGGTTTCATAGTTTTGACCCCATCAATCTCATTTAACTTCTTCATTAAGTAATTAGCATTCTCGTTTCTTAGTTTATGTTGAGAGGGAAATTTTTCTAACTGGGTTCTAAGCACTGCTGCCTGATACTCAGTCATCCTATAATTTGTACCATAATTAAAATGTTTGTAAAAATAAGCGTTCTTTTTCCTACCACAATCAGTATAAGAATAAATATTATCTGCTAATTCCTTGGAATTACAAATTATTGCCCCACCTTCACCACTTGTTAAAACTTTCGAAGCTTGGAAACTAAATGCTCCTGCGTCTCCCCAGTTACCCAGTCTTTTTCCTTTAAATCTAGAACCGTGTGCGTGTGCGCAATCTTCAATAACATATAGGTTGTTTTTTGAAGATATTTCCGTTAATTTATCCATTTCTACGGGATTACCACCTAAATGAACAGGTATAATTGCTTTAGTTCTTTGAGTGATGAGACTCTCGATTTTATTTACATCCATAACAAAGGTTTCTGGATCTATATCGCAAAATACTGGGACTGCGTTTGTAGCTATTACTGCTGATGCTGATGCAACAAAGGTGTAATCTGAAACAATAACTTCATCACCTAAACCAATATTAAATCCCATGAGTGCCGCTTCTATGGCTACCGTTCCATTACATACTGCTACGCAATATTTTGCTTCTTGAAATCGAGCAAATTCTACTTGAAACGCCCAAACATTCTCACCTTGGTGGGTACCCGGAGCACCACACCACCAATCGCCAGATTTTATTACGTTATTTAAGGCATTTATCTCTTTGTCGTCATATATCGGCCATTTAGGAAAATTTTTCTTAGCATCTTGTTCAAATGACATACACAAATCAACCTATCTATTATTAGAATATCAAAAATTTTATGAGTTAACAAAACAGATAAAAGTTACAAAACAGATAAAAGTTACAATCGATAAATAATTAAAATATATGAGATTCTAACGTAATTGAAAATGATTATCGTCGATAAAAAAACAATTGCGGAATTTTTAGCCGAATATATCACAAATCTCTCAATATCTGAAATTGAGAATTTAATTGAGATACCTCCTCAAGATTTTGATTTTTCCTATGCATTTCCTTGTTTTCAGCTGGCAAAATTTGAAAAAAAAGCGCCCAACATCATAGCAAAGGAGTTAAAAAAGAGAATAATATTAGCTGATTATTTAGAAATCATAGAAGCAACTGGACCTTATTTAAATTTTAAAGTAAGACCACAGGTAGTTTTACAGGAAATTTTTAAACTTCAAGAAGATTACGGAAGAATCTATGAAAAATTGGGCAAAAGTAAATCAGACCCGTTGAGAATCGTAATAGAATACCCCGCACCAAATACAAATAAACCACTTCACTTAGGACACATCCGTAATATGTTATTAGGTCGTTCTCTCTCGACCCTTTTTAAATATAAAGAAGAACTTGTTTTCGAGGTGAATCTAAATAATGATAGAGGAATCCATATATGTAAATCTATGTTCGCTTACAAAAAGTGGGGTAACAAAAAAGAGCCAAATATAAAATCCGATCACTTCGTAGGAGAATTTTACGTTAAATATAATCAGATGGAAAAAGAAGACGATAAGTTAATAGAAGAAGTCTACAACTTGCTTAGGTTATGGGAAGAAAATGATCCTGAGGTCAGGGTATTATGGAAAAAAATGAATAGTTGGGCACTTAAGGGCTTTAAGGAAACTTATAAAAAATTAAATATTTCGTTTGATAAAGAGTATTTTGAATCGGATATTTATTGGAAGGGTAAGGATAAAGTCCTTGAATGCTTAGACAAAGGCATTTTCAGCAAAACTGAAAATGGAGCGATTATAGCTAACCTAAAAAAAAAGTTTAATCTGCCAGATAAAATCATGTTGAGAAATGATGGGACATCTTTGTACATTACTCAAGATATTTACTTAGCCTTCCAAAAAAAAGAAGATTTCAATTACGACAAATCTATTTATGTTGTGGGAAATGAACAGGATTTATATTTTAAACAGTTATTTGCTGTTTTGGATATGATCGGATTTAAAGAAGATAAATTTCACTTGTCGTATGGAATGATTTATTTACCAGAAGGAAAAATGAAAAGCCGGGAAGGAACAATAGTCGATGCGGATGATATAATTGATAAAATTCAATTACTGGCTTATGAAGAGGTAAATAAAAGATATCCAGAGCTTACAGAAAAGAAAAAAAAAGAAAGGGCTAAATCTATTGGTATGGCGGCGCTATCCTTTTTCATTTTGAAATTTAACCCTAAATCGGATTTTATTTTTAATCCTAAAGAAAGTATTTCGTTTGAAGGTGAAACAGGACCTTACATTCAATACTGTTACGCAAGAATTGAATCGATAATTACGAAATCAAAAGGATTAATTGACTTAAATATTAAATGGGACTTAATAAAACACGAAAAAGAAATATCCTTAGCTAAACAATTAATTTATTTTCCAGAGATGTTAGATTCCATAACAAGAAATTATAACATTCATCTAATCCCACAATACCTTTTAACTTTATGTCAAGCGTTTAACTCTTTTTATTCTTCTTGCCAAGTTTTATCTGATAATAAAGATTTAGAAAAAGCGAGGTTACTATTAATTAGATGTGTTCAAATCGTGATCAAAGTAGGATTAGATATATTGGGAATAGATACGTTAAATCAAATGTAATTATCTAAGATAAAAAGGATTGGATCATGGCTTTTTATGATTTTGGCGAAACTATTGATAACGATACTAGATTCGTAATTTTTGGAATCCCTTGGGATTACTTTACTTCTCTTAAGGCTGCTAATTCTGCTAGTGCGCCTCAAAAAATTCGAGAAATTACATCAAATTTAGCATTAACAACTGAAATGGGCGTTGAAATACCTAAGTTAAAAGTTGTTGATATAGGAAATGTATCGATTGAACCTACTAATGTTAATAAAAGTCTTGAGGAAATTAAAAAATTTTTAAGTTTGATTTTCCGTCAAAAAAAGGATGTCGTTCCAATAATGATAGGCGGTGACCATTTTTGCACCTTTCCAGTTGTAAAAGCTTTGGCAGATTCTTTTGAAAATAAGGATGAATTTGGCGTTTTAATTTTTGACGCTCACCTCGATTTATATAAAGAATGGGATAAAAAGTTGTACTCTCACGCGACAATCTCCCATCGTTTGTATGAATTAAATTTTATCAATAAATATAATATGCTTATTGTTGGAACGAGGGATATAGATATCGCTGAATTAGATTTTGCAAAAAAGGAAGATATTGTTCATTTTAACGCTTACTTACTCCATGATTTCGGTATTGACAAATTTACGGATAATATTATTGATTTTTTTGAAAATTCCCGTATAAAACGGATATATATTTCGATTGATATAGACGTATTAGACCCTTCTATAGCACCGGGAACCGGGTATGCTATTCCTGGAGGATTTACTTATCGAGAATTATGGAAAATATTAAGAAAATTGGCTAAAAACTTTGATGTTATTGCCTTTGATTTAGTTGAAGTTTGTCCAAATTTAGATTTGTTAAATAATGTGACGTCTAATTTAGCAGCTAAGCTAATAATAGAATTAATTTCTTTTATCCATAATAAACATAAAATTGATGATTATGCCAAATGAAAATATAAAAAAGAAGTTGAAAAATGTAAATCAATTCAAAATCGACAAGAATGATAGCATTATCGATCTTATTCAGTCATTAAAAAATACAGGATTTAACGCTAAGCGTTTAGCTATAGCTTGTGAAATTTACAAAGAGATGATTTTCGATAAAAAATGTATTAAATTTTTTGGTCTTGCTGGGGCTTTAGTTCCTGCAGGAATGCAAAGAGTTATTCACGATTTCGTTGAAGAAGGTTTTATTGATGTTCTTGTTACTACTGGCGCTTCTTTAACTCACGATATTGCCGAAACATTAGGATATCATCATTTACAAGGGGAATTAAATGTAAAAGAGGTTGATGATTATGAATTACATAAACAAGATTTAAACAGAATCTACGATGTATACTTACCGAATAATGTTTATGAAGGTATTGAAGATTACGTAACAAATTTAGATATTCCTGACGAAAATATGCCTGTTAGTTCTTTTTTAAAGCTCCTTGGAGACCAATTACCTGATAATGAAAATTCTATTTTAAAAATCTGTGCAAAAAAAAATGTCCCAATATTTTGTCCCGCTTTTACGGATTCAGGTTTGGCTTTACAGTTAGGATTTCATCACCAAAATTTAAATCTTAACCACTTTAAAGACATGTTAAAGATGGTTGATCTAGCTTGGGATGCTAAACAAGCGGGCGTTTGTATTATTGGTGGAGGTGTTCCTAAGAACTTTATTATGCAATCATTGCAATTTTGTCCTAATTCCGCGAAGTACGCAATTCAAATAACAATGGATCGCCCAGAACAAGGCGGTCTTAGTGGAGCAACTTTTGAAGAAGCAAAATCTTGGGGGAAAGTAAGTCAAGAAGCGAAATATTCAACGGTTATCTCAGACGCAACGATCGCATTACCAATCCTCCTCTGGTTTTTAAAAAAGTCAAAGAAAAATAGTTAATATCTTGAGATATTAACTTGAATTGTTATATTTCTTAATAAAATAATCCTCTTAGTTTTTGATTAATATTTTTCGTATCAGATCCAAAAATTGCATCAAGATTATTCTTAAAGATCTTAAATTGAGAGATTTCTGATAAATTTTTTCCCTCATTTTGAACTTTAAATTCCTTAACAACTTTAATCAATAGAGGGTGGACGATTTTATAAACATATTTATCTATTTTTTTGTGTTTATCTATAATTGCATACGAAACTAAAAGCTCGGGCTCGACGCTATCAGATGCTAAAATTTTTTCATTAATAAAAGCTAAAGTAAATTTACTTCCTTCAAAATATTCTACAGCACCTGTAGCAAAAGCAGTCTCTGCAAAATTCAAGAGGGCTGTAAGCAAGCCACTTCTTAAATCGGAATCGATTTTTCCTAAAGTAGTTTTGTGATAACTTTTTTTTACCAGTGTAAATCCACGAAATAACAAACCTGCTTCCCGTATAACCATAATTCCGTCTTGCTCAATATAAAAACAATAATATTAGGTGATCTTATAAAGAATTCACTCTATTGATATTTAAAATATAACAATTATATGTAATAAATCCATTGTTAGTAAAACGCTTTTTTCAGTTTCTCAATAAATGCTTTACTATTAGACATAATGTAAAATTGAAAATTAATAATATATGTAAAATTAATTTAAATATGATCGATAGAGAAAAAATTGAACTCTGTGCAGAAAATATTGTTAATAGTATTAACATAAAAAAGAAAGGGGAATGTGTTTTCATCAAAGGAGGCATTTATAGTCAAGACTTATTAGAAGAGATTGCGTTAAATGTGTTTAGAAAGGGAGGAATCCCTCATATTTCGTCCACAAGCGATAATTTTACAGAAACTTTCTTCCTTGATAAAGAAATTTCAAGCGAAATTCTAGCAATTACGCCTAAACATTATTTGAAGTTAATCGAAAACATAGACGCTTATATTGTCATTGAACCTTACGAAGATCCATCGATTTTAAACGAAGTACCTAGAGAGAAATTACTAGCTAGAGCTAAATCTCTTGCTCCTATTAGAGATGTCCTCTATGGAGCTAAAAAAGAGTGGGCTCCAGGAAAAAAGTGGTGTTACGCTGGATGGCCCTCCCAAAAAGCAGCAGCTTTTTATAATATAAGCTATGATTTACTAGAAAAATTTATCGTGGGTGGAATAAGTGTTCCTCAGAAAGATCTACACCAAATCACTTCAATTTTATCTAAAAATTTTAAAAACGCGAAAAAAGTTCACGTTACTGATGATTTGGGAACTAACTTCTGGGTTTCGATAGAAGACCGCGTAATCGTCCTCGATGATGGGTTATTATCAGATGAACAGATTGCTATAGGAGATTTAGGAGGAAATTTACCTGCTGGAGAAGTTTTCTTTCCTCCTCACGAAAAACAGGGTGAAGGAACGATATTTTGCCCTTTAACTAAAGATAGGTTTAGTAATAAAATTATAAAAAATATCGAACTAAATTTTAAGAACGGAAGACTATTAATCGATAAAGTTACTGCTGATGAGAACTTGGATGAGCTAATCGCTACATTTAAACAAAGTGAAAAAATAGATAAGGAAAAGAATTTAGCTGAATTACGCACCTACAATGTTGCAGAACTTGGGATCGGATGCAATCCGACAATAACAAAGGCAATCGGGTACATTCTTACAGATGAAAAAATAAATGGAAGCGTACATGTTGCTTTTGGGGGAAATAAAATGATGGGAGGAACCTCGGTTTCTCAAATGCACTGGGATTTTGTTACAACTCCACAAGCTAATATTACAGTTGAATACAAAGATGGCACAAAAAAACTCATTATGGAAAAAGGCAAATTAATCAACAATGCTTAATATATTTTCAAAAAATATAAAGGCGTTATCGAAAACAAAGACATTACAACTACAATAGTGATTAGAAATTCCAGCGGTACAAATGTGCTTAATAGCGTTCCTAATGGTACAAATATTAGATTTGCCAATAGACTAGAGCCTCTTATTAGCTCATATGAAAGAGCAGTATTTTTACCTAAATTTGAAACTTCAATGTTTCTTTCAGCAAACTGGGACATCATAATTCCGCTTATTAGTTGATTTGCGGCCATAATTAATAAGAAGGTGATTAAATTCGAAAAGACGATAAAAAACATTAATGAAGCATAAATCGTGATTGAAATTGATAAATTAATAATTGACTTCTTTTTGTTTTTAATCCGCCTTGCAATAAACCACCCGCCAATATTTAAATACAAGAAAATAAAAAATAAGTAAGAATAATTCCTGAAACCCTCTTCTCCAAATTTGGTAAAAATGTAACTTGTGAGAGGGAATTCAATTAATTTATCACCCCAGATTAGAAAATTCGCTAAAAAGATTAATACTAAACTTAAATGTTTGTTTTTTATTTTCTTTTGCGCTAATGGTTTTATTATTTTCGTTTCAGTTATAAAATCTTCGTTAAGGGAGACATCTTTTATTAAAAAAGAGGTAAGCATAATAGGAAATGACATAAACCAGCAGACATTAAAAAATGAAGTCCATAAATCAATGGAATTTATATCGTAAACTAATAAATTAAATATAATTATTGGAATAATGCTTCCAATCGAAGCGCTAACATTTGAAATTAAAATTATATTTTTTTTTGCGTTTCTATATTGTGAGGTTTCCAACATTAATTTACTCATTCCTGCTTTGATTATTAATCGACTTGTAAAATTCAATGATAGAAATATACCAAAATATGATAAGTTATTAATGTTTAAATTAAAAAATGAGAAACTTATAACCAAAAGGAGGCTTGAAACTAACAAGAGTTGTTTTTTCTTATGGGAAAATTTGTCAAAAAACAACCCCGTGATAGGACCTAAAAATAATGTTAAATACGAAAGAAATTGAATGAATGCTAGTTCAATTCTATTCACATCTAAAACGATTAACATAAAAACGGGGATATATAAAATTATAAATGTGTTAATCAAACTGATAATTAAATAGACCATGAAAAATGATAAATAATTAGTATTTAATAACTCCATTCGAATAAGCCCGGTAATTTTTTTTTGCTTATTTATTCTTTTTTACTCAATCTATAAAAAGATATGAAAATTTGAAAATTAGAGAAAAAAGTATTGTCTTATAAGGAGAAATTTTCAAGCAAAGAAAGAACTTTTTCTAAAACCTTTTCTTTAAATGTAATTCTTTCCGCCTTAAATTGATGCTTTTCCACAATAGTGTCCTTTTCAGTTGAAAAACCAATAAAAACTAAGCCTACAGGTTTTTCAACTGTGCCGCCAGTAGGTCCTGCGATGCCAGTAATCCCTATTCCTATGTCAACATTTGAAAGTACTCTAATGTTATGCGCCAATTGTTTTGCTACTATTTCTGACACTGCTCCAAATTGATCAATCCTACCGGGATCAACATTTAAAAGATCAATTTTAGAATTATTGCTATAACAGATGATTCCACGTTCAAATACTTTAGAAGCGCCAGAGATATTAGTTATTGCGTTTGAAATATACCCCCCTGTACACGATTCTGCAATTGCTAATTTAAGATTATTCTTTGTAAATTTAACGACAATATCTTTGACATTATCTAAAATTACCATTATTTTTCTATCACTATTTTATATATTATTTTTTCTGGTTAATATTGTAAGAAACTGGAAGATTTATTACAATTCATTGTATAATAAAAAGCAATATAAATAAAAAACAATATTTATAATTTATATTTTAAAGTAGTTTAGAAGAAATAAATAGAGATACAAAACAAAAATCATGATGTGATTCTATGAAGGAAAGTGATGATAGAAAGGATTTCGTGTTTAAAATTACCGTTATAGGGGATGGGGGGGTCGGAAAAACATCCCTAATAAAAAAATATACTAAAGGCAGTTTTAAAAAAGAATATATAAAAACTTTGGGCGCGCAATTTTCGAAATATGACGAGCAAATTGAAAATAGCCAAGTTAAATTATTCTTCTGGGATATTGCTGGTCAAGCAGAATTCTCATTTATGCGGCCAACATTCTATAAAGGGAGTAAAGCCGCAATTATAGTTTTTTCTCATGCTCCGGAAGAAGAAGAAAAAAGCTTTACTCACATCTCAGATTGGCATCAAGATATAAAAAATTATTGTGGAGATATTCCAATTGTATTATTCGGTAATAAGATTGATTTAGTGAACAAAGAATCATTTGATGATAGCAAGGTTGAAAAGATAACTAGTGAAAGGAGTTTTCTGGGATATTACAAAACCAGCGCAAAAACAGGGACTGGTGTTTATGAAGCATTTCAAGCAATTATAAAAACCCTTTATGAAAAATATAAGGATCAATAAAATTAATTCAATAATCTACTGGTATTCATAAGGTTAATTTATGTCAGTAAATTTTCAACAAGGTTACCCGAGGATTTTATTCTTTTCATCATCCTATTGCGCTCCTTGTAAACCAGTGGAAGAAATATTGAAGAGAATTAATATATCAATGTTTGGAAAAAAATTGTATATAGAAAAAATAGATGTAGAAAAAAATTACCAATTAACTAAAGAATATAAAATCACCTCCTTGCCTACGGTAATTGTGGCAGATAGAAGGTTAAGTTTAAATATTCAAGAGGAGGATATTATTGACGCGATATTATATGGTTTTATTTCATCCGTAAAAATATAATTATAAAAAAATTAAGAAAAAGGGAGTTTAAAAAAATGGATAGATCGTTGCTTTCGAAAATTTTAATACAAATGAGAAAACATTTGGAAGATGGAAAAGAGATTGGAGATATGAAAGTAGGGGCTTTATTAGCTCTTGGTCACCAACTAGAAGCTATATTTTACTATTTAGGGCATGAATTGGGAACCATCCTAAAAGTAAAACAACTTAAAGACGTTAAAAACATACCTGAAGCTTTAAAAGAAAAAATCACCGAATATAATATAGGAGAGGTCGAGATTACGGAAAGTTCAGAGGAATTAGTTCAATTAAAACTAAGAGGACATTCTTCAATTAAAGATCTTATCAATAAAGGTATTAAAACAGAAGGAAGTTTTTGTTCCTTCGAAGCGGGTTTATTAGCAGGTTTGGTTGAAAGAATGACTAATATACATTGTTTCGCTCAAGAAGTAGATTGCAGTTTACAATCAGGAAATACATACTGTGAATTTATGATTGTGTTTCAAAAAGACTAATTTAAAATCCATCAACTTTCAATTATTTTGAGTTTGTTAGCGTAGGTATAAAATAAAGTTGAAATTAAAATTCTAGTTAAGACTCGGCGAACTAGTTTTAATTTCAGATACAACTTTTTTTGAAGGTAATTTTAAATTAATAGTTTACAAATTTAACTAAATAATTTTAGATCAACCAAGCAACATGAGCCTTAATAATATTAAAAATAAAAAAATAAATAATGAAAAAATTAAATGAAGGTTATATCTTGATAATCAGTATTGCCTAATTCCTTTCTAGCGACACCCAATTCCCTTACTTCTATATTCAATTTACGTACAGCTTCTTTAACTATTTCTTTTCGCTTAGCTCCAGTACAAACTATCCTTCCAGTACTGAATATTAAAAACACTGTTTTTGGATCTTGCATTCTATAGATCAACCCCGGAAAAACCTCTGGTTCGTACATAGCATACTCCATAACGATTGCCGCCATGTTTAAATCTATATTCGTGTGTAAATCTCCACTAGCTACGATATTTTGAATAGTAATTTCGGGATTAGATACTTTTATTCCAGCTTTTCTTATATTCTTTAGTACCTTCTCAACAACCTTATCAGCTTCCGAAGCTTTACGCATACCAGTAATTACCATTTTTCCAGTCGAGAATATTAAAATAGTTGCTTTCGGTTTTAG
>JAUWZT010000233.1 GCA_030615145.1 Promethearchaeota archaeon
TTGCTCATTTTTTTCACCTTTAGGCATCAAGATACTCGTATAATTTATCTATCTTACTATATCCTACTACGTCGTCTCTTAAATAGATTTGGAAAGGTAAATCCATATTTCTATAAGGCTTTAGGATATTGAGTAGTGTAAAATGTTCTGGTTTTTGAAATTTAAATTTATTATCTTCACCAACACCTTCGGAGTATTGATATTGTTGAAGGACAAAACTCCCTCGGAACTTATTTTTTCTTAGGAATAAAATAATCTTATCGATATCGTTTGATTTCATCAAATTTCCCACATAAGTCGTTCTTATTTCAAAATCAATATCCTCACGATTGTTTACAGCACTAAATGTCTCAAAAATAAGGTCGAAATTTACCTGACTTCCTGTAATTTTCGCTAGCCTTTTATTATTGAGTGGACCTTTCATATCTAAGGCAATTCTGTTGATATACGGTAATAATTCCGTAATAGATTTCGGATTTGTTCCATTGGTATCTATACTAATATATTTACCAACATTCCTTATTTCTTTACAAAGTTCAAGCAAATCCTTTTGAAGCGTAGGCTCTCCTCCAGAAATGCTCACACTACTGACTAACATGTTACTTTTAATTTGCTCCATTAATTCGGGAATATCTAGATCTCTACCTACGCCCTCATGTAGTAGATATTTATTGTGGCAAAATCCACAACTTAAATTACACCCAACTGTGAAAATAACCATTGTTGATTTATTAGGGATGTCCTTTGTTGATATATCTACAATTCCACCGACTCTCATTGATAAGGGTTAATTTTATGTTTTTATTAAGTTCAACACTACTATATGTTAACTAAAAAGTTTATATTCCTCCCTTATTAATTTTTCAACCGCGCTTAAAGGTAATGAAAATGGTTCGATTGACTCCATTTTAAGCGATGTTAACGCTGCAGAAAATCGTAAGGAATCTTCTGGACTTTTGGTTATTCTCGATCCTAAATAACTTATAAAGGCAGTATCCCCTCGACCTGTCCTTCCTATATTACTTAAATTTTTCCAAGGAAAGAAGTACGATTCATCCCTTAAATTCAAGTTTATTCCGCTTTCGTGGGTGATAAGAACTTCTTTCGGTCCTAAATTTATTAGTTGCTTTCCTGCTTTTGGTAGGGAAGATAGAGATGTGAGGAATTTCGCTTCAGTTTCGTCAACTTTTAAGTAATCCACTTTAGATATTATTTCAACTTTCTCTTTTTCAGTTAAGCTGAAATATTGCATTTTTTTATCTTTTAAACCTCGAATAAACCCTTGGATGTCAAGTCCCAATCTGCCGTTATATCTCTCATTCAAATATTCCAACAGTTCTAAATCGATTTCACCCGCAATTATCGAACCTATAACAAAAAATTTTATAGTAATATCTGGGATTTCTTCCTTTTTAAACGCACCCGCAAAACCTAAAGGCTCGTAGCTCCTATGTTCCATATTTTGCGAGGAGTATATGTTTTTAATTCCTGAAGTTTCTTCAGCCGGATACGCAAAGTATTTGATATTGTTTTTCTCAAACGAATCCAAAATTGGGAAATCTTCAACCCTCAACCGCGTAATTATCGCTAATTTTAAACCCATTTGACTGCCGGCTAACCCTCCGTAATATACGGCACCACCAAGTACCGTTTTGCTCACTCCATCGATTTCTATGATATCTTTTGCTATATGCCCAATTATTACGATATCTAATTCTAATACTTCTTTAACCATAATGAATGGTTTTAAAATGAAATAGTCGTTTAAGAAATTATCTTTTTTAATTTATAAAGTTAGAAATTTCTCGAAATAAGATTAAAAAAAATAAAGTGGAAATTCAAATCTATTTTATCTTATGTTTTTTAAATTTGTATTTCTGTGATATTAAAAATATAGCTAAAATAATTCCAATCATTAGAGGTATTAACCCTTGTATAACATAGTGAGATGAATAGCTTGCTTGAATTGTTCCATATATTTCTAATAAAGTTTCAGCAGTTATAATAATATGTATATAACCAATAAAAGGTTGATTTAGATAAAGGGTTTTATAGACTCCATTAATATTCTGCTCCTCGTAACAAGGGAGATATCCTCCTTGTTCATTAATCCAAGCTCCGTAGTCGTTATCATTAAGTACTAATATTGTAAAAGAACTGTTAATTGCCCCTAGACTAATAATCAGTTTTTGATTATTTGAAAACATTGGATACTTATAG
The DNA here is from genome assembly GCA_030615145.1 of Promethearchaeota archaeon. GTDB lineage: Archaea > Asgardarchaeota > Lokiarchaeia > Sigyniarchaeales > SOKP01 > SOKP01. The sequence goes on from JAUWZT010000233.1 coordinate 2,221, forward strand.
TGTACCGGATATGTTACACCTTCTGCTATACCAAATTGTCCAAAATTCTCAATCGCAAATGTATTTGGGAACGGGATACTCATAAATGAAATTCCAAGAAATGAGAAAATTATCCCTATTATCATTATAATTGTAGAATTCTGCTTTTGTTTGGATTCCTTCTCAATCATAAGAAGTAATTACCTTTCTTTTATTGTAATCTAAATAGAAAGAAGAAATAATCTAATTTAAATAAACAGGTTAATATTGTTAAAAATACGATAAAAAAAAAAGAAATAATAAAATAATTCAATTAAAATTACTCGTAAATTAATAACGGATTTTCCTTTGGATTGTTTAGAATACTATCTAAAATTCTCTCTTCAATTTTGTATATGCTTGAAGCGTCTGTTATCAAACAGTTCCAATTGTAATGTTTTCGATCGTCCTCAAACACTACTCCATGACTTATTGAAATCTGATTACAATCGTGGTATAACGCATGATGCTTACCGCATTTTTCACATTTTATCACTTTTTTTTTTCACATCACCTTTTATTTTATCGTGGGAAAAAGTTCCCAATTATTCTTATGATATGAAAAAAGACATATAAAGTTTAGACTCTCTTGACGAGTATATCCTGAAGATTAGCTACCGAAAAAGACATTCAAAGTTTTTGACGATTAAACTAATAATTCTTAAAGATGGATGTTCATTTACAATTTTAATAATGCATGAACGGAAAAAAGATTTTTTGAAATATACTTTTCTCTTTATTTTATTTTTAATCGCTACAATCTTTTCTATAACTTATCTCGTGATCGGAAATTTTGAAAACTGGGTAGAGTATCAGATTTCTATTGTTGTTATGGTAACATTAATCTTCTTTATGAGTTTTTTCTTCTTTTCAGCATTTCATTATATTATTCGAAAATAATTTGCATTTAACCTTGACAGTATTAGAATTTACTTTTTACTTCTTTGAAATCAAATTGACTACTGCGTTGGTTATTGCTTTTACAAAAGTTTCTGTAAGTTGGAAGTCTAATCGAATACTTTTTGCGACCTCAATTTGAAGTGCGTTTATTTGGCTTTTTTTAAAAAACTGCTGAGTTATATATCCCCCAGAATAAGATAAATTATGTTCCGTTAAAGCTAGACCATTATCCATTTTGAAATACTTAGAAATTTCGGTTTGCAACTGTGAACAACCCCAATATTTCTTGCAATCTTGTTCATTTGAATCTTCTAATAAGTCGAGGGTTTTCCCGAAGATGTGGCCAAAAATTACATCGGGATATTCTCTATAGGGTTTTGTATATCCATGGAAATCTATAATTAACGCTCTTCCGTGGTTTGATACGCACTCTTGAGCGAAATCGTTCAAAAGTTCTTGATAAGAATGAAAAATCGTCTGGGCTTCAATAGAAGTACGATTGAAGGAACTTTCTGATTGCGAGGGTCGGTTTAAATCTACTTTACTTCTGTGGATTTTGTTAAGAATGTAGAAAATTCTGATATTCTTAACTTTTAATGAACTTATAATCAACTTTGCGATGAAGTACGTGTTCTTGT
>JAUWZT010000236.1 GCA_030615145.1 Promethearchaeota archaeon
ATATGGCGTTTGAAGGAGGGAGGGAAATTAGGATTCATCACGAGCGATACTTTCTTAACTTTAAGCACTCATAAAAAATTAAGAGAATTTATTCTTAATAATTGCATAATAAACGAAATATTACTCGCACCAACTAATTTATTTGGTAAACAAAATGTTAGCACATATCCAGCAATTATCTTTTTAACTAAACGTTCTGGAGATAGCAATGAGCAAGTTCGAGATAATAATTTAATGAGTATAATATCGAGAATAAAAAATGAAGACGAATATTGGAAACCACAAGTTATAAACGAAATCAAGCAAAAAAGATATAAATCTTTACCTTTTAACATATTTTTTTTTGAAGTAGAGGACCAAATAATTGATTTGTTTGAAAACGCTCCTAAACTAGATAATTTTATTAAAGGGTACATCGGAATGCACACTCATAACAATAAGAAATATATTGCTGCGATTAAAGGTACGGAACTAGCAGACATTTTCAGAAAGAAAAACTATACAAAAATTAAACAAAATGAGAAATTTAAAATTATTTTAAGAAGCGATTTGAAAACAGAGAGATGGAAACCTTATTTAAAAAGAGGTGGAGGTGATCAATACTATAGACCTATTATGGAAGCTTTAGATTGGAACGAAAAATCGATCTCTGTTTACGACATTCCAAGTAACATGCCTTTTGAAAAAGAAGGAGTCGTTATTAGCGGTATTAGCTCAAGGTTAGCCGCCCGTTATATGCCAAAAGGTTGCTATTGGGACTCGAATAAGGCAATTGGTTTTATCGCTAAGGACAAATCGATTTCTATTGAATATTTCTTGGGATTATTGAATAGTTCTCTATATAATTATCTATCTAAAGGAATTATAAACAATACCAACAGCATTCAAATATCTGGGATTCATTCTTTGCCTTTTATTAAGCCCAACAAAGAAATGCAAGAAGAAATTGAAGTATTGGTTAAACAAATAATTGACAATAAGAAAAAAAACTTAAGTTATGATTATACACGTGAACAGAAATCAATTGATGATATAATTTTTAATTTTTATGCTTTAAGATTTAATTTTTCATCAAAACTAAAAAAAAAATTAGAAGAAAATTACGCGATTTAAAAATAATTTATAATAACAAATACTTATCCAATTCCCATTTGACTTCTTTTCCGTCGTTTTTAGCAATTTTGTATTGATCAATTTCTTCTCGTTTAATTTCTACATAAATATCTACCAATTGTTTTCCAAGAATTTTCTTGATAAATTTACTGTTCTCGAACGCTTCTAAAGCCTTTTGCAAACTCTGGGGTAACTTTTTAATACCTAAAGTTTTTCGCTCCTCCTCAGTTAAAGAGTCTATATCTTCAGTAATGGGAGTATTGGGTTCGATTTTATTTTTTATTCCATCTAAGCCAGAGGCAAGTAAAAGTGCAGTTCCAAGATAGATGTTCATGGCCGCATCACCAGCGCGATATTCTATCCTAGCAGATTTTTCATATCCTGGCACGCGAATTAAAGCGGTTCTGTTACCAACCCCCCAAGACACATAAACTGGCGCTTCGTGATTAGGAATAAGTCGCTTATAGGAATTTGTAATAGGATTTAAAATGGCTGATATGGCGTCTACACGCTTTTGAATCCCCCCGATATAGTAACGGAGGATGTCGCTGACACCTGTGTCAGCATCAGCAAATACATTCTTCCCATTATTAACTAAATATTGATGAATATGTAAACCACTTCCTGCTACTAACGGAAATGGTTTTGGCATGAATGTAGAAATTAGATTTTTACAATATGATTCGATGTGTACTATCATTTTTGCTGTTTGGACATTATCAGCTTGATATAACGCATTATTAGCTATAAATTCTACTTCGTGTTGACTCGGTCCAACTTCGTGGTGAATAGTTTTGAGCTTAATGCCCATACTAATCATATCATCGGTTATCTTACGTCGCAATTCGTGAAATGAATCTTTAGGAGGCATATCCATATAAGCGCCCTTATCAGTAAATTCTCGATCGTTTGATAGTAAATACCATTCTAATTCTGGTCTTGTTAGAAATTCATAGCCCTTAGAATTTGCATCACTTAAAATTCTCTTTAATATCCCTCTTGGGCAGATAGGATAAGCAATTCCTTTATTGTCGGTTATGTCGCAAATAAATCTCCCCACCCTATGATTCCATGAAAGAATCGCAAATGTGTTTAAATCTGGCACGACTTTCATGTCGCTTTGCTCTGTCTTTAAAAAACCAAGACTAGACCCGTCAATACCGGCCCCCTCTTTCATATCTTCCCAAATTTTTACTGGAAATTCAACGCACTTAAATTCCCCTAAAATCGTGGTAAATTGAAATTGTATGTAATCAATACTTTTTTCTTCAAATAATTCCAAAAAATCTTTCATAACAATTATCACTCAATATGATAAATGATTATTAAATTTCTTTTTTTTTATTTTTATGAAAAAAAGTAAAATTAAAAGGTTGAATTATATCACATAATAATACAAATTAGATGTGAAAAAATGCCAATTATTCATGTAAATGTTTGGAAGGGCTTTGGAGATGAAAGAGTTAAAACCGTAATACAAAACATAACCAAAGTCTTTGTTGACTTAGACGTCCCGCAACACGCTGTAGAAGTAATTGTTCACGAAATCCCAAAGACTCATTGGGGAATTGGTGGAGAACCTGCTTCTGAAAAATTCAAGGATCAACATTAAACAAAGGCTATATAATAATTGAAAAATTTATAATTTTTCTCCTTTTATTTCTTCTTCGTACTTCATTCTACGTTCTGTTAGATAATCTGGAATTGGTACATCCCAAAATCCGGCAGTTAGAGAGCCACTAAAAGGGAAACTTCGATTTACAAGAATTTCTATAACTATAGGCTTATTTGATTTGGTCGCTCGCTCTAATGCGGGAATAATTTCTTCTTTT
>JAUWZT010000090.1 GCA_030615145.1 Promethearchaeota archaeon
TTGCTAATCCTAAATAATTATTGGTATTAAGCATTAATACTTCTTTTCCATTTACAATGCAGTGCGGCTTAGAACTACCTTCTAAATATCTAATAATCCATTCCAAATTGTTTTTTCTTAATTCGGTCATGTCCTCCTTAAGAAAATCAACAGGATTTCTCATTTTTTGAATATCACCTTAAATTTTTTTGAAATATGTGAGTAAATTAATAAATTAAGTGTATATAGAAACCTATATTAGTTTTTCCTATAAAAAAATAAGCCTTAAAATTTAGAAAAAAATGGATAAACCTTTTTTAATTAAGTGAATTATGAATGTCATTATATTTACTCAGAATTATAAATATTAAAATTGATGAATATGAGTAGTAGAAAAATACTTGTAATAGGTTCGGCCGGACAGATAGGATCCGAGCTTGTGCCGGCATTAAGGAAAGAGTACGGCGGTAAAAACGTAATTGCTACTGGTAGGAGGACTCCACTTCCCGATGTCATCAGAAAATCGGGACCCGTCATTTATTTGGATGCTTTAGACAAAAATTCTATAGCCAAAGTTATTTTTGAGTATGAAATTGATACAATCTTTCACATGGCGTCAATTTTATCAGCCACGGGAGAGAAAATGCCTCAAACAGCTTGGGATATAAATCTAAACGGTTTAATTAATGTTCTAGAAGTTGCGAGAAGTTACAAAATTGATAGAGTTATTTGGCCTAGCTCAATAGCTGCTTTTGGTCCTACAACACCCAGAGAGAATACACCTAATATTACGGTGCTGCAACCGACTACGATGTATGGTATAACCAAAGTAGCGGGAGAACTCTTAGCAGAATATTATTACAATAAATACAGTCTTGATATAAGATCTATAAGATTGCCGGGAATTATTAGCAGTGAAACCTTACCCGGAGGCGGAACCACGGACTACGCTGTGGAGATTTTCTACGAAGCTATCAAAAACAAAAAATATACATGCTTTCTAAAAGAAGATACCGTATTACCCATGCTATACATGCCAGATTGTAACAAGTGTATGATAGATCTTCTTGAAGCAGATAATTCAAAATTAAAACGCCGAGTTTACAATTTAACTGGGATAAGTTTTTCTGCTGGTGAGATCGCAGCAGAAATCAAGAAACATATACCCGAATTTGAAATTGATTATAAACCCGATTTCAGGCAAGCAATAGCCGATTCTTGGCCTAAAACAATTGACGATTCGCTTGCTCGGGAAGAATGGGGCTGGAATCCTGAGTACGACCTTGAAGCTATGACAAAAGACATGATAAAAATACTCAGTAAAAGCTTATAAAGTTAAAAATTAGTTAATCTTATTTTCCTATAGATTATTTACTCCATACCATATAATAATTAATTTTAGTAAGAGAGATATTTTATGAAAATTGTATTCCACGAGAGATATTATAATTCAAGTTACGCAATGGACCCAGCTGCCTCACCAGGGCGCTTAGAAGGAATATTAGATTTATTGTCAAGAAATAAAGAATATGAATTTATAACACCAAAACCCGCATCGAAGGATGATATTTTAAGAGCACATTCTGAAAGACATTACAACTATGTTAAACGCGATGCATTATTATTCGAACTTGCTTCGCTTGCTGCAGGTGGTGCCATCTTATCAGCTGAAGAAGCTTATAGTGGTAATCCGACTTTTGCGGTTATCAGACCTCCAGGACATCACGCGTCTGCTGATTCGTGTTGGGGTTTTTGCTACTTCAATAACATTAGTATAAGTCTGTTAAAATTGTTTTCTAAGGGTAAAATTAAATCAGCGTTCGTTCTAGATTTCGATTTACACACAGGCGATGGTAATTTGAATATCTTAACACATAGAGATGATGGTTTCAAAGTTAAAATTCTCAACCCTGATTCGAGCGGAAGAACTAATTATCTTAAAGAAGTTCAGAACTACATGGAAGAATTAGATAATATTGATATTTTTGTGGCTTCAGCTGGTTTCGATCAAGGAATTGAAGACTGGGGGCATCTTTTATATCCTGAAGACTATTTTGAGTTAGGAAAGTTAATGAAAGAATATTCTGAAAAACTATGCGAAGGGCGGAGATTTGCGCTTTTAGAGGGGGGTTATAATCACGAGGTATTACCTAAAAATGTCAAATCTTTTTGTAATGGATTTAAATAGCTAAATTTGTTATTATTTTCTATTAACTTCAAAGGAACAATAAATTATACTATTTTTATTACGCTTCATTATAAATTAAAATTAATTCTCAGTGTGTAATCGTTGAATAATTCGTTTTTCAATGAAGAACGAATTGGATAGAACCTTGTATATAAAAAAATTTTAATTTATTTGATAGAAGTGTTCTTCAAATTCAGGTTTTCCCTTATACTTTCCTAAGAATAGCAGTGGAGCCATTTTTATATTTTTAAAGAGATAAGATGGCGCTCTAATTCCTGCTTTTCTCAGCGCTTCTTGTATTGTATCAACTTCTGGAGGGCATCCTTTAATTGCTATAAGTTCGTTGATATTTGGATGGTCTTTATTTTTATTGTATTGGCATTGTCCTAGCAAAATTGTTTTGTTCATTCCCGAAGATGGTTCCATTATTTTCCCCGTTAAAATTTCTATGTTATCGAAGGGTTTTCCTTTCCACGCTTCTTTAATTGCCACCAAAATAAGGCCATTAAAAAAGCTGCAGTAAGTACACATTGTATCGTCGTACTTACGGTATTTTATTCCGCTAATACCAGCTCTCGCATAAGAAAGAGGTAATGTATTATTGTTTTTATATATAAATTCCCATCCATGGGGAACAGCAAGATTTTCGATACTTTCTCCTTTAATTTCAATATCGGATAAATCAATAGGGCGATTTCTATCTTTAGCCGCTTGAACCAAATGAGGGACGGCTATAGGGTCAATGCCTAATAAACTCGAACCAACTAAATCTGCTGAAAGAATGTTAGTTGATGCGACTAAAATGTCACTTCTGTGGGCTTTACCGTCATATGTTGGACCCCTCTCAAGTGTGTAAATCCCATCAATGATTGTAAGACCAGGTGGTGCTTTGTTCGCTAGTTTAGACACATTATATTGAAGTGTATATTTAGGATCGTCACCATGGAACTTTTTACGCGACGGAATATTAATCAAACCTTTCAAATTTTTAAAACCTAAGCTCACAACACACTGGGCATGAGTTTTGAGGACTGGGACATCTATTAAAAAATCTGATTGAAGCATATCTGAATTCATTTTTGCGGTTACACCTTCCGCTAGCTCTACTTTTTCGAAAGGGCGTTCAAAAATATCGTATACTTTAACGCCATATCGTTCCTTGAAAATATTATATCCAAGTTTTTCGAAGGCATCTTTAGAAGTTTCCTTATCTTTTGGATCTTCTGTGATTATTCCTTCTCCAATGGTAATATCATCAACACCATGTTCTTTTAGTAATATTAAAATCTCCTCCATTACGCTCGATGTTGTTAACATACCCCACTTCGGGAAATCACAATATCTATTCCAATATACTAAATTGGGTTTTATGAAAACTTTCGCGCTAGGGTCAAGATTTTCAAACCCATTAGCAAGCTCAACTGCTTTTCGAACTGATTCTGATCCTTTTTCGTATTTAACTATCGAAACTAGCGATTTACTCATGTAATAACACCTTTTCTTTTATAAAAAATTATTAGTGAATTGAATATTAATTATTTTAAAAACTAAATTGTTTTAGAAATAAGTCAAAAGATTACTTGGTTTACTCTCTTTCTTTCTTTTCCCAATCTTCTTTTAGGATTGCCATTATTATTTCGTCGTAATACTTACCATTATGATACCTTGCTTGTCGTTTTCTTCCCTCCTCGACAAATCTTACTTTTTGATACGATTTGTAAGCGCGAATATTAAATTCGTAAACGCTTAATTCGATTCTATTCATATTTAATGTGTTGAAACCATACTCTACCAACATTTCCATCGCTTCTGTTCCATATCCTTTGTTTTGATAGTCTTTCTCTCCGATGGTAATACCACACGAACACGCTCGATTTTTGGCGTTTATGTCTTGAATCGCGCAATTTCCAATGATTTTTTCAGGATCCTCTTGATCCAATAAAAGAATTGAGAAATATATGGCATTTTCTTTGTGTTTAAGCGCATCGAACCACTCTTCTTCCATGTCTCTCGTCATTGGTTTATACATCGTAATGTACTGCATAATTTCCGGATCGTTAAACCACTTTAGAAAATTATCAATATGTTTCCTTTCAATAGGGGCAAACTTAATTCGCTTTCCTTTAATCATAAATACTAAGATTTCTACAAATTTTAAAAAATTAACGAAAAAAAGCAGTTTTTTTAAAAATAAAATAAGAGATTAGAAATAGATACCCTTCTTTCGAGCGAAATATTTAACTAATTCAAAAGATACTATGCAAATTAGCGAAATGCCAAAGCATACTAACCAATCCAACCAAGTAAGATACATAAACATAAAATTTAAATTCACCGAGGCAAGGGCAACTTGAACTCCAGGAACATACATTAGCACAAGGAATAAACCAAATAACAATCCAATTAATAAGTACATGAATTTAGTGCTATCTTCTTTTGTGCTCTTTATCAAAGATTTATTCGGTCTTCTTATTTGAAACACCAAAAATGACTCGCAGAAGAAAATCGTCACCATTAACATCGTTAGGGTTTTTACTTCGTTCAATAAAATGCCAGGGCTAAATAAAGGAAGTGTCTCAGGTGAAAAAAGATAAGCCCCGTCCCAAACGCCAAAACTTTTATTCTCTGGAAAGATTGGATAAATTCCAGTAATAGTTGTAAAGTAAACTACTATCATGCTGAGCGCTAAAAAAGCTCCGAAAGCAGACAATAAAATCATCGTGTTTTTAGAAAGAATTTCTTCTTCATCATGAGGTTTTTGTTTCATTATATCTTTAGATGTAGTATCAAACGTTAGTATAAGACCTGGGAATATGTGAAGTGTCATACCGAGGAAAATCCATTGATAGTTGAAAGCAGGATCTAAGAAGTATGGTAAGTCCAATATTACAGATAAAATAAATTGGACGATGCCCTCGAATACATTAATTGCTATGTAAAAGAAAACAACTGCCCTAATACGAGAAAAAATACCCCGACCTTCTTCTATTCCTGTTACGATTGACGTAAACGAATCGTCGCTTATTACCATGTCGCTCGCTTCTTTGGCAACGTCAGTTCCTTGTATGCCCATAGCTACGCCTGCATCTGCCATATTTAGAGCTAACGCATCATTTACACCATCTCCCGTCATAGCGACAACTTTATCAGCATTTTGATATCTTTCTATAATTTCTTGTTTGTGTTTAGGGGATACCCTAGCAAATACTTTAATTCTATTAAAATCGAAAAATGAACGAATATTATTTATATCCTTACCCTCTACTACAATGTCGTCATCTTTTTGAACGATTGATATTTGTTTAGCAATTGCTTTTGCAGTAGCAAGTGAATCTCCGGTGATCATTACCACATCGACTCCAGCAGCGTGACATTCTTCGACGCTTTCTTTTACACCGTCTCTAGGGGGATCTAAAATCGTTACAAAACCGATATAGATCATATCTGATTCGCACAATTCCCTACTTCTATCGTCCTCTGGGGGAATTACATCTAATTTTTTATAACATAAACTTAAAATCCTATATCCTCTTTCAGCATAGGTGTTTGCTATTTTCATTACTTTATCTTTAACTTCATCTGTGAAATCTAATTCTTGGTTTTTATACAAGACTTTATTGCATAAAGGAATTAAGATTTCGCTAGCACCTTTAGTGAAGGAGTAAAATTTATTTTCTTTCTTGTAAACTTTAGTCATCCGTTTTACTTTCGAGTCAAAGGGATATTCTTTAAAATATTCAAACTCTTCGAGTATATAATCGCCCATGCCTTTTTGGAATATAACCATTAAAGCACCCTCTGTTGGAGAGCCAATAACTGTCCAGTTTGGAATAATCCTACCTGAAATCTCAATTTCATTCTTTACTAAAGCGGAATTATTGTTTAAGAATCCAGAAGTTAAAAGCAATTTAAGCTGTGGAAAATCATCAATGTGTTTCACATAAACAGGATTTTTTGGATCGTCAACTAATATTATTTCGCCTTCAGGGGTATAACCACTTCCTGTAACCTTATAAGTTGCCCCATTTGTCCAAATATATGGAATACTCATTTGATTTTTTGTTAGTGTGCCCGTTTTATCGCTGCAAACTACACTAACTCGACCTAAACTATCTACTGAGGCTAGATTTCGAACAATTACGCCATGATGAGCCATTGCTAAAACTCCCGTAAGTAAAATAATTGTAACAAGAAGAGGGATGTTAATTGGAAGTAGATCCATAGCAGAATTCAGACTTTTTACGAATTCTATTTCACCAGTAGCTAACCATTTAATCAAGATTATAAGTAGCCAAAATCCAATTACAATTATTCCCAACCATTTACCGAAGTTGTTCATTTTCTCTCGAATAGGGATTTCGCTCGTTCCAGCCTCTTCTAACCCTTGCGAGATCTTTCCGATTTCAGTGTCCTTACCTGTCTTTACTGCGATTGATGTAGCATTGCCAGTCGCGATAAAAGTTCCGTAAAAAGTCATATTTTTACGATCTCCAATTGAAATATCTTCTTTTCCTAAAGCTGTACCCTCTTGAAGCTTTCTTACAGGTTCGGATTCGCCAGTAAGGCTAGATTCATTAACCTCTAAATTGGAAGATTGAATTAATCTTCCGTCTGCAGCTATCCTATCGCCTTGTTTTAATACTAACAAATCGCCAACTACTACCTCTTTTGTTGGTATATCAGTTTTTTGGCTATCTCTAATAACTGTGGATGTTGGTGCGGTCATTTCTCTTAAAGCGTTTAATTTTTTCGTAGCTCTATACTGTTGAATAATCGCAACTATACAGTTAAGACCTACAATCCCGAGAGTTAATAAAATAAAGACCATATCACCTTCGCCAATAAATAAAAAGGACAAAAATAAGAATAGAGCGCCTACTAAGTAAATTACAATTAACCAATTGAACAACGGAGCAAGGTAAATTTTGATGAACCCTTTAGACACTTTAGGTATTTCGTTTAAACCATAAAGCTCTAACCTTTTTTGCGCTTCGTCGTTCGTTAAACCACTATTCGGATTTGTCTGTAACTTCTTATAGATTTGTTCTAACTCCATATTATAATAAACTGTTTCCATTAAGATTTCTCCCGCGACTTTTAATGAGATTTTATAATTAAATTAAAAAATGAAATAGTTATAATAAATAGACTATAGAAATAATTGTTTTTATTTTATGGGTTTTTTGGTTAAAATAAATAAATAAAATTATTATTGTAAGAATATGAAAATATTAGAAAATGATATCTTTTTTTCTAAATAAATACTTTAAAAGTTCAATTCCAATTAATCCCGGTAAAGCAAACAAAACGCATATTATCCAATCTGTTCCACTCAGAAAGAGAAAATTAATTTGTAAGTTTAAACCGAACACATCGTTTATGTAATAATTTACTTGGTGCGAGAATACAATATAGAGGACGTGTAAAGCTAGAGTAAATAGACTTACAATTAACAATGGAAGACAGAATTCTTCCTTCAAACTTTTTAAAAAAGATTTATTTGGGCGTCTGAAAGTCCAGATAAACGTTGTTTCGACTATATATAACGTTGTAATGAACATAGTTCTTGCTTTTTGAGCAATTAATTCGTCGGGAGTAGTCCCAATCGGAATGTAACTAATATTTGAATTAAGATTCCATTCATTTAATGGAAATATTCCCCCCAAGGTTAGTTGAAGCACTAAGACCAAGCCTATGCCCATCAATAACGCTTGTATTAACAACATAATCCACATATTTTTGTTTAATAATTGTTGTTCGTCTCTAGGTGGTTCTTTCATTACATCCGAGGGATGTCTATCGATCACCAAGGCTAGAGCCGGTAGTGAGTGGACTATTCCAAAAATATAAATATGTTGCCATTCTGAACTGAATAAATCGAAGAATGGGATGAATTCGTAGGTAAAAAATATGGTTGCTTCCATTATATTTAAACAGATGAAAAAATATATAATTGTACGGATTTTAGCGAACAATCCACGACCAATCTTTACGCCCTTGACAATCGAAGAAAAATTATCGTCACTTATGACCATATCCGCAGTTTCTTTCGCTACATCTGTTCCCGTAATTCCCATAGCTATACCGGCATTAGCAAGTTTTAAAGCTAAAGCGTCGTTAATGCCATCTCCAGTCATAGCACATATGTGATCTTGTGATTGATATTTTTCTACGATTATTTCTTTGTCAGAAGGATCGACTCTTGCAAAAACTGAAACCCTATTGAAATCGTTATCGTCTAAATTTGGAATATCAGCCCCTTCTACTACTAAATCTCCCTCTTTATAAATTCTCATATGTGAGGCAATAGTTTTAGCTGTTGCTGGGTGGTCTCCAGTGATCATAACGGTTTTAATACCGCCAGATTCGCTTTCTTCCACAGCAGATCTTACATCTGGGCGTGGTGGGTCTAAAATTGAAACGAAACTCAAAAAAATTAGATTAGTTTCAGTTTTTTCTCTATTCAAACTATTTAAATCTTCGATTTTCTCTAAATTCTTATAAGCAACGGCTAAAGTTCGGTATCCTTGGTTGGCTCGCAACTGGATTTTATTTAAAAGTTCTTCTTTTAAATCTTGGTCTAATGCCTTTATTTCGCCGTTGACTTCGATTTCATTCGATATTTCTAAGATTCTTTCAGGAGCTCCTTTAGTAAAAGCAAAAAAATTCTTTGGATTTGATTTATGTTTACATATTGTGGTCATTCGTTTAATTTCAGAGCTGAATGAAAATTCTTTCAAAACTTCGTAATTATCTTTTATATCGTAATTATTATATCCCGCTTTTTCAGATAATACTAATAATGCGGCTTCTGTTGGTGACCCTAAAGCTTTTCTTACGGCCATTTCATTTATATTTTTTAGCCGAACTTTAACATCCTCGTATATTAATTTAACATTGTTGTTTAATACGATTGAATCGATAAATTTCTGAAACGTAAGATTATCTTTTAACTCAACTTCGTTGTTATTTTCAAGAATTATTCCCTCAACATCATATCCAGAACCTGAAACATGATATTCTATATTGTTTATCCAAAATCTTTCTACAGTCATTTCGTTTTTGGTGATAGTTCCTGTTTTATCTGCACAGATTACCGAAACTCGACCAAGAGATTCAATTGCTGCCAAGTTTTTTATAATTACCCCACTTTGAGCCATATTTAATACACCAGTTATGAGGACAAGCGTTGTGAGGAGCGGTAAGTTTATGGGCATGATATTCATTGACCTTAAGATAGAACTTATTAAGGCATCGCTAATGAAATCTCCATATAAATTGCCTTCTATCCCTAAAAGCACGAATTTATAGGTAATTAAGATTATCAAAGTAATAATAACTATAGATCCAAGGATATAGCCTAACCTATTTAATTTTCTCGTCAAAGGTATATCTTCAATGCTTCCCATTTCATTTAATTGATTCGAGATTTTACCAATCTCCGTATTTATTCCCGTTCCAACCACTAAGGCTTTTCCCCTACCTGTGTGAATGTAAGTCCCCATAAACACCATGTTAGTTCGTTTCTGGAGGGGTAATTTATTATTTTGGAGGGGATATTTGTTTTTTTCTACAGGCTCACTCTCTCCACTAAGCGGAGCTTCGTCGATGGTTAGATTAGTAAATTCAAGAATTCTAGCATCTGCAGCGATTTTATCGCCTTGTCTTAACAAGATAACGTCTCCAGGTACGAGTTCTCTAGTAGGAATCTCAAATTGAATTCCATCCCTCAAAACAGTTGCTTTTAAAGCAGCGATTTTTCTTAAGGATTCTAACGCTTTTTGGGCTCTGAATTGTTGAACAATTACAGTTGTCGAATTCATAATGACTACAGCAAAAGTGATGATAGTAGAACTTGGAGAGCCAAGAATCAAAATAATAGTTCCTGATATAATTAAAATAATAATTAAAAAATTAAATATTGGTGCCAAATAAATTTTCCATAAAGACTTCTTAATTTTAGGTAACTCGTTATAACCAAATTCAAGATATCTACTCTCTATTTCTGAAGTCTTCAAACCATTATTAAGATCTGTTTGAAATTTTGTAACTAAATCATCTATTGATTGAGTTAGTAATAATTCAGAGCGAACTTGTATTTGACTCATTTCTCTATGAAATATTTTTTAATCGAATAATCGAATAATAATAAAAAATATTGATTTAAACCTTATTAATTATATAATCTTTCCATAATTCTTTAAACGAGTGAAAAATTTAAAGGTCTAACTCTTGCGGATCTCCTAATATATCCTTTAATACATTGTATCTTTTTCTAATTGTCGTACTTGAGAATCGACTGGTACGTTCAACGATACTTTGAGTAAAAATCTTACGATTCTCTAAGGATTGGCCAATGTAATAGATTAAACCCGCTGTAAATGCTTTGTAATTCAAGCTCTGAATTTGTTCGTATGTGATTTTATCTAAGATTTTATTTGCTTTTAACTGCATATCTAATTTCAATTTGTTGTATTCTATTTTATTGGAAAAATGTTGTTTGACATCTTTAAATAATATATTATTCAAATCTTTTTGAAACAAGATTTTAATTTTATTTTTTATCTGTTCTTCTAAGTTAGAAGCACTCTCGGCAATCATTAACCTTCTTTCTGTTCTTTTCACTTTTTGCATAGCGTTATTAAGCATCTTCTTGTTTATCTTATGTCCTAATTCTCTTGTTTTTTTTATAAATTCTTCAATTCTCACATTTGTAGTTTCTTTTATCTCCATCCAAATTATTGCGAGAAAGATGATGACCATATTTTCGTATGTTTGTCGATGATGTTTGTTATATTGCAGATATTTTGCTTTAATTTTTCTATATTTTACTGAATCTATATTTAGACCAATGCCATAACCCTTTAACAATTCAATCGTCTTTTTCTGTTCTGAAAAGCTGCTTTGGTAATCCCGAAACCATTTATTTAAAGTATTGATTTGATTATATCGTTTTTTTGTCTTAGGGTCCTGAATTGCTTTTGAATTACTTGTGCGAATTTTTCGTTCATATTCTAACCGGGAATCAGAAAAATAGTTTGAAGGAGAGGATGTTTCAAAAGCAACGTAATCTTCTGAAATTAAACCACATTCTTGGCACACAAAGTACCCTCTCTCTTGCTTTACGTTTTTATGGCTACAAGCTGTTAATGCCTTACCATTTTTTTTTTTATCGCTCAAAAAAGATCAATTGATTAATATCTAGTTCAAAAAAAATATAAGTTTTTAATTTATAAACTTTTTATAAAAAACCATCAAATTAAATATTATATAAAAGATTTTAATATTTTAAATTTTAAATTAAAATTTAATGAGAGATTAAAATGGAACGAAAAGTAATTTTAAAATGGGTATCAATTTTTAGCGTCAGTTTCTTTATACTTTCAATAGTAGAACTGCTTGATCTTATTGTTTTTAGTACAGTAATTAGTATGGATTTAGATGGTCAGCAATTTACTATTATTAATGTAATATTTCAATCAGGGTTTATGTCTATTCACGCACCACTTTTGTGGATAATTCTTCTGTGCATAATTTGTGCATTCGTTGCCTTAGCACTTTCAATATACAGAGTTGCAAAGAAACAAATTATTGAAGATTATAATCTCGCCAAGTTTTTGCTACTTATTGGTTTGTTTCTAGTAATTGGTGGCTTTATCAAAATGAGTTTTATTGTATTGTTAGGTAAAAATATAATTAATACAGGTTTAACCACAATTACGTTTCAAAACGCTTTATACTCGCCTACTATTACACCTGTAATTGGAGCTATAATGTGGGTTTATTTTATTGTTGTCGTATGTAGTTTTTTAATTTCTGGCTTGATTTTTGGCGGGATTGGTCTTCAATGGATGCTCCTTATTCAGAATGAAAGGGACTCTCAAGAACAATAGTAATTTACGAAAATCCTTTATTTTTTCTATCTTTTTTTGTAATACAATAACTAAAAACAAAGAAAATAGGATAAAATAATAAAAGATATAAAAGACCAAATTTTAAAACAAACCTAAGTTTCTTGTGATTTTCTCTCGGTTAGAATCTTGATTTATTTGTTTTTGCACAATCGAAAGGAGTTCTTCTTTACTTAATCCAATTTTTTCTAAAGTAAAATTTACTCCCGATTCGTTGAATTTTCCTTCTCGAATCATCGGAGTTAGACGTTTCAGAGTGATTAACCATTTTTTCCTAATGCTCGGGTCTTGACGAATCAGTTCAGCGAATTGTAAAGTGTACGGAAGAGCTCCAAATCGATTACAGTCGTAAAAAAGAGCGGCGGCGACAACGTGACAACTAGTTTTGAGAGTACTTGAGTTCCCTTTCTTTACTAAATTCTTGGATTCTATCAGTTGAATTATGTCTTCTTCGCTATAATCTATTACGTGATATGGCAATATTATTCGAGGA